>CAZZMU010000016.1:5336-8239 GCA_964655345.1 uncultured Clavibacter sp. | reverse complement strand
GGCGTTGAACTGGCGCTCAACGTTGCTCTTGTGGTGCTTTCGATTATTGGAACCATCACCATTTCTCAACGACTTATCGTTGTTGCTCGGAGTTAGTTCATGATTAGCTGGATTACCTATTTTCTATATAGTGCATTGTGGCGCTTTGTTCGTTTTCTTCCTGAGCGCGCTGCCTATTCTCTTTTCACATTGATTGCACGGATTGCTTATCGTCGAAACGGCTCGAGAGTGCGTCGCCTTCGAAAGAATTACCAAATCGTCGTACCAGACCACAACGCGCATGAAATCGAACTGCTAGTGCAAAGTGGACTTTATTCGGCAATGAGATATTGGTGTGACACTTTCCGAATATCAGATTGGACGTCTGACAAAATTCTCGCTACAACCAAGGCTATAAACGAACATTTCCTTTTTGATCCGGTACGAGAGAAACGAGGCGTCATTGTTGCTGTGCCTCACGCGGGAAATTGGGATCATGCTGGAGCGTATTTCTGCGTAAAGGGAGCGCGGGTCAATACCGTTGCGGAGCACCTAAAACCTGAGCGACTTTTCCGAAGATTTCTGGCCCATCGAGAGCGTATGGGTATGAGGGTTTTCGACCTCAATGCTGGCGTACTCAATGACTTGCGGAAAATCTTGCGAGAAGATGGAGAGTTGGTAGCTCTCGTTGCTGATAGAGATTTAAGCCGTTCCGGAATTGATGTTCGATTCTTCGGCAATGTGGCGCGGATGCCTGCGGGCCCAGCAATTCTCGCTTATGAAACGTCGGCCGACTTGATTACTGCATTCGTGAGTTATCGCGAAAATGGCATAGAAGTGGCATTTACTCCGCCAATTGCAGTGAACAAAAATTCAGAACGTATGAGCGAGATTAAAAGAGTCACACAGATTATGGCTAGTAGATTTGAGGATGCCATTCGCAAAGACCCAAGTTCATGGCATATGCAACAGCGGATCTTTATCGATGAAACCTTTAAGGAACGATCATGAAGATTGGCTTTGTATCACCGTACGCTTGGGATGTGCCTGGTGGGGTTCAGGCGCACATTCGCGATCTTGCAACGTTCTATTCAAATCAAGGACATCAAGTCTCCGTTCTTGCTCCAGCGTCTGACGAAAGTTCCATCCATGACGATTTTGTTGTGCCAGCAGGCAGACCAGTTGCCATTCCATATAACGGGGCAGTTGCGCGGGTACTTTTTGGCCCAGTAGCTGCATCACGAGTGCGCCAATGGATCGCCACTGAGGACTTTGACATTCTTCATCTACATGAGCCAGCAATTCCCTCGCTATCCCTTCTGGCATGTTCCATTGCCGAAGGCCCAATGGTGGGAACGTTCCATGTCGCCGCACCACGACAGAAAGTAGCTTTTGCCATCGCGCCAGTTTTGGAGCCCATCATCGAGAAACTCCGCGCGAGAATTGCGGTGAGTGAAGTTGCTCGAGAAACTCTGACAATTCATCTCGATACTGACGCTGTCGTGATACCCAATGGCATTAGCGCTAATTTCTACGGTAATGCCGAACCGAATCCAGATTGGAAGCGTCCGAACACGATTGGCTTCATTGGTCGATTCTCGGAACCTAGAAAAGGATTAGGTGTGCTGCTAGAAGCGCTACCAAATATTGCTCGAATTTTCCCGGATGTGCGGATCTTGATTGCAGGACCGGGAGAGGGAATTGAAGCGATGCAGAGCGTGAATCCGGCGCTGCGAAATAGATTGCAGTTCCTGGGGAGAATCAATGATGACGAAAAAGCATCCTTTCTCAAATCTCTAGATCTATACGTTGCACCGAATACTGGCGGAGAATCATTTGGAATCATCCTGGCAGAAGCGCTCGCTGCTGGTGTTCCTGTGATCGCAAGTGATATCCCAGCCTTTCGTTACCTTCTTGATGAAGGAAAATATGGATCGCTATTTGAGAATGAGAACGCCACGGATTTGGCTGAAAAAATTATTGAGCTTTTACGTTCACAAGAGAAACGTGAAGCACTAAGCGCACGAGGACTTGAACGAGCACAACGTTTCGATTGGGCGGCAGTAAGTGATGAAATTATGAACGTATATCTCCACGCGCGGAGGGATAACGAAAAAGTCACGTTGGCATCGGATTCACGGGTGTGGAATCGATTGTTTTCTCGAGAGGTAAATGAGCAATGAGTTATCTTTGGATTCCGATTCTCTCTCTACTGTTCATTTGGTATTTAACTTTCAGCGCCAACCGATTAGATCGATTGCATCATCGCGCTGAAACTTCGTGGGCGAACTTGGATGCCATCCTTCAGCGGCGGGCTGCCTTAGCGCTGGATATCGCCCACTTACCAAATATTGATTCAGCGTCTAATCTTTTGCTTACGGCAGCAGCTCATCAAGCCCGTGACGCTGAGATCGCAGATCGAAGTGAAGCTGAAAGCGGTTTAACGCAAGCCCTGCTCATTCTTCAGGAAGATGCGCAACTCAGATCCGAATTTCCTGAGATTTTTTCAGAACTTGAAACGCTCACCGAACGAATCCGACTAGCAATTTCACTACATATTGAAGCGGTTTCTGCAGCCCGCAGTAGACGAGAGAAAATGATCTATCGCGTTTTCCGTCTCGCCGGTCATGCACCATTGCCAGTCAAATACGCCTTCGAAGACGATTCCCTGCAAGAAATTTCGAGATGAAACGTTTATCGACACTTCTTTTGGTGCTAGCTCTGAGCTCCTGCTCATTCGTTTCACAACAAAATGCTTCACCCCAAATCGAACGCAATATCCTCACTGGACTTGAAGGTAGTAATGGAAAAGTCTTGGCAGTGAAATTTGATGACACGACGTATGCTCATCCTCAGGAAGGCGTTGAATCAGCCGATGTTGTGATTGTTACGCAAGTTGAGGCAGGTTTAACCAGATTGATGGG
>CAZZMU010000016.1:0-5236 GCA_964655345.1 uncultured Clavibacter sp. | reverse complement strand
GTCTATAAGGCGACGTGGAGCAAGAGCGATAAAAGTTTCCTTTTGCATCATGACAATAAACCAAATATGGCGAGCAGTGGCGTCCAACTAGGTTCACCAATGATGGTCATCCAGATGGTCACGATAAAGCCATCCGAATATGGAGATAAGTTTGGTGGTGTAACTCCTAAGACCACCGTGACGGGAACTGGAAAGGCATACCTGCTTCGCAATGGCACCGTGACCACGGTTCGATGGAATAGACCCACAGCGCAATCTCCAACATCGTGGACTTTAGAAGACGGAACTGAAGCTCTTTTTCAACGCGGACAAGTATGGTTTTTCCTCACAGATCAGGAACCTGATTTCGAATATCCTCCGACCGAACCCACAAATTAAGCGCTTTTTGCTTCAGATTCGCGGTAAAGGCTTTTCAAAGTAGAATCCCGCCATGGCTCAAGAACATGTAACTGGAACGGCTCGCGTTAAACGCGGTATGGCAGAAATGCTCAAAGGTGGCGTCATCATGGACGTTGTCAATGCTGAGCAAGCTCGTATTGCTGAAGATGCTGGAGCTGTTGCGGTAATGGCACTTGAGCGAGTACCTGCTGACATTCGCGCCCAAGGTGGCGTTGCTCGAATGTCAGATCCGGACATGATTGCTGAAATTCAAAAAAGCGTCTCAATTCCAGTCATGGCCAAAGCTCGGATTGGTCATTTTGTCGAAGCTCAAATACTTCAGGCTATCGGCGTGGATTACATCGATGAGTCGGAAGTTCTCACACCTGCTGACTACACCCACCACATTGATAAGTGGAATTTCACCGTCCCATTCGTATGCGGCGCCACGAATTTAGGGGAAGCGCTGCGACGCATCAATGAAGGTGCGGCCATGATTCGCTCTAAAGGCGAAGCGGGCACAGGTGATGTCTCCAATGCCACGACTCATATGCGTTCTATCTCTGATGAAATTCGCAGACTTACCTCAATGCGTGAAGACGAGTTGTATGTCGCTGCTAAAGAACTGCAGGCCCCGTACGAACTTGTAAAAGAGATTGCCGCAACAGGAAAGTTACCTGTTGTTCTATTTACGGCTGGTGGAATTGCTACGCCTGCTGATGCAGCAATGATGATGCAACTCGGAGCTGATGGTGTCTTCGTTGGCTCAGGAATCTTTAAATCCGGTGATCCTGCCAAGCGTGCTGCGGCAATAGTAAAAGCGGTAACTTTCTTTGATGATCCAAAAGTTGTCGCAGAACAATCTCGCGGTCTAGGTGAGGCAATGGTTGGAATTAATGTCGCTGATATTCCCGTTCCACACCGACTCGCTGAACGCGGTTGGTAATTCGTTCCTAACTTTGGGTTGGTATTTACCATGAAAGTCGGAGTACTAGCGCTCCAAGGTGATGTTCGGGAGCACGTTCGGTCGCTGAGCGATTGCGGAGTCAGCGCCCAGCCAGTACGCCGCAAAAATGAAATTGAATCAATCGATGCGCTGGTCATTCCGGGTGGAGAATCCACAACTATTGCAAAACTCGCTCGATCGTTTGGCGTTTTCGAACTTATTGCCCAGCGCATCAAAGATGGAATGCCCACATACGGGTCCTGTGCCGGCATGATCTTGGTTGCGAATTCGGTTTTAGACGCAATTGAAGGTCAAGAAACTTTTGGGGGAATGGATGTAGTGGTACGTCGAAATGCTTTTGGTCGCCAAGTTGATTCCTTTGAATCAGATCTTCACTTTGCGGGAATAACAGATGCCCCATTGCGTGCAATCTTCATTCGGGCTCCATGGGTTGAGTCGGTTAGCGAGAATGTCAGAGTGTTAGCTGCAGTGGATGGTCATCCTGTAGCAATCCAACAGAACAACGTATTGGCAACATCGTTTCATCCGGAACTTACTGGAGATAATCGAGTACATAAATATTTTATCGATAGCGTTTGTAAAGATGTTATGAATGTAGGTGCACGCTAATGTCCGGTCATTCCAAATGGGCGACAATCAAACGCAAGAAAGCGCTGATTGATTCAAAACGGTCGAGAGCCTTTGCAAAGTACATCAAAGCAATCGAAGTTTCAGCGCGTAATGGCGGCGCCGATCCCGATGGAAATCCAACACTCTACGATGCAATTCAAAAAGCAAAAAAGAACTCGGTACCGAGTGACAATATTGAAAGAGCTTTGAAACGCGCCTCTGGCCAGGATGAAACGAGCGCTCAATGGGAAACGATTATGTACGAGGGTTATGGACCAGGGGGAGTAGCGATTCTTATCGAATGTCTCTCAGACAACCGAAATAGAGCGGCCTCAGAAGTGCGTGTAGCGGTGACTCGAAACGGTGGAAATATGGCCGATCCCGGATCTGTGGCGTACATGTTCAATCGTAAAGGTGTTGTGATCGTCAAGAAGAATCAAGGATCTAAGGTATTAACAGAAGATGGAATTCTGGAATGCGTAGTGGATCACGGCGCAGAGGAAGTAAATGATCTTGGCGAGAATTTCGAAATCGTAAGCGCGGCAACCGATATTGTGGACATTCGCAGCGCTTTACAATCATCTGGAATCGACTATGAATCAGCTGAGGTTTCCTTCCTGCCTTCTATGTCTATTCCGATTGATGCGAATACTGCAAAGGCGGTATTTGAATTGATTGATGCGATTGAAGAATGTGATGACGTTCAAAATGTCTACGGGAACTTCGATGTTTCTGATGAGGTAATGGCGAGCCTCGCGTGATTGATTTTTCTCAGCATTAGGCTGGGAAGGTGCGTGTTTTAGGAGTAGATCCGGGCCTCACTCGGTGCGGTATTGGCATCGTAGAAAAAGTCGGAGCCCGTCACTTATCTCTCGTATCTTGTGGAGTAATAAGAACTGACATTGATGCGCCGTTAGAGCAACGTCTTCTTCAACTCCACAATGAATTAGAAGCTTGGATAGAAAAATTCAATCCCGATGTGATTGCTGTTGAGCGAGTTTTCTCGCAACTCAATGTCCGAACTGCGATGTCCACTGGTCAAGCGGCTGGAGTGGCTTTAGTCATCGCAGCTCGTTCTGGTAAACCAATAGCGATGCATACTCCAAGTGAAGTAAAAGCTGCAGTCTCAGGATCTGGGCGAGCCGATAAAAAGCAGGTTGCCGCGATGGTAACTAAAATTTTGAATCTCAAGGAAGCCCCAAAACCTGTTGACACAACTGATGCACTGGCTCTTGCTATCTGTCATCATTGGCGAGGAACTGGTTCAAAGAAGATCGCTACTGCGGTAGCAAAGGAGCGTTCGAGAATTAAGACTCTCCGCGCGAAGGTGAAGAAGTGATTGCTCAACTCAAGGGAACAGTCATTGATGTGCGCCTTAACCGGGTCGTATTGGAAGTTTCAGGAATTGGATACGAAATTATTGTTGCACCTGAATTAGCGAGCAATTCTCGGGTCGGGGATTTGTTGACTCTTCATACCTCATTGGTGGTCCGAGAAGATTCCTGGACCCTCTACGGTTTTGAGAAAGTTGACTCAAAGTCTCTCTTCGAACAACTGCAATCTGTCACCGGTATTGGCCCAAAAGTTGCGAGCGCTCTGCTCGCTGTCTACACACCCGAGGAGTTGCGCAATGCCATTGCAACTCAAGATAACGCGGCTCTTGAGCGCGTACCCGGGATTGGAAAGAAAGTGGCATCACGCATCATTCTGGAGCTCAAAGATAAATTTGGTGGTGGTTTTCGATCGAAAAGTTCGTTGGCAGGACCATGGCGAACTCAAGTTATTGGCGCCCTTACCGGCTTGGGTTACTCCACGAAAGAAGCTGAATCTGCTCTTGATGATGTTCTTGAGGAATTTGGTAGAACTCCGACAGAGAAAGATCTTCCTGAGATGTTGAAATTAGCGTTGGCCCAGTCTCGTCGAAAGCTATAGGCAAACGAAATATGTCTGATGAGATCATGAGTTCTTCGCTCACACCTGAAGAGTTAAGTGCTGAGCAAGCCTTACGCCCGCACTCACTAGAGGAATTTGTGGGCCAGCAACGCGTCAAGGATCAGGTTGATCTTTTGCTGCGCGCGGCTCGCGAACGAGGCGCACCGTCGGACCATATTTTGTTATCTGGTCCTCCAGGATTAGGAAAAACGACGTTGGCAATGATTGTTGCAACCGAAATGAAAGCGCCGATTCGAGTCACGAGTGGCCCTGCGATAACTCATGCGGGTGATCTTGCATCGATTCTTTCCTCTTTAGTAGAAGGTGAAATTCTATTTCTCGACGAAATTCATCGCATGGCTCGACCAGCAGAAGAGATGCTCTACATGGCGATGGAAGATTTTCGCGTCGATGTAGTAGTTGGCAAGGGTCCAGGAGCAACCGCCATTCCATTAACTCTCCCGCATTTCACTCTGGTTGGCGCGACAACGCGCGCTGGTCTACTGCCTGCACCACTACGAGATCGCTTTGGTTTCACTGCTCATCTTGATTTCTATGATGAAGCTGATATCTCACAAATAGTTTTACGAAGTGCAGCTCTTCTCGAAGTTAAGATAGCTGATTCTGCAATCGCAGAATTAGGAAAGCGATCTCGAGGCACCCCACGTATTGCAAATCGCCTGCTTCGTAGAGTTAGAGATTATGCACAAGTTCACGGAGATGGCTCGATAGATTTGCAGACGACACAATCAGCTTTAACAATGTATGAAGTTGATGAAATTGGATTAGATCGATTGGATAATTCAATTCTCCGAGCGTTGATCGAACAATTTGGCGGCGGTCCAGTCGGTCTTAATACCTTGGCGATGGCTGTAGGAGAAGAGCGAGAAACTGTGGAATCCGTCGCGGAGCCATTTTTGGTGAGAAGTGGATTTATGGTCCGATCACCTCGAGGACGAGCCGCAACAGCAGCGGCATGGAAGCACCTCGGTAAAACACCCCCCGCTCAATCTCTCGGGCTTTTCGACAGTCCAGACCTACACCTCTAGACTTTCGCCCCATGTCTTACGGAAATAATCAACGTAAATCCGGCGTCGCAAAGAACGCTCGGCCTGCTCGCACTTTGACGCTGACTTTGCTCATTACTGCCATCCTTTACGGCGTTGCTTTTGCTGTGAGCGCCACAACCATCAACCTTGGGCTTGATCTACGCGGTGGCACAAGCGTCACATTGCAACCTCGACTCCAGACGGGCCAAGAGGGGCAGGTAACAACCGAAGCTATCGATCAAGCAGTCTCAATTATTCGTCAGCGTGTTAACTCATTGGGTGTAGCAGAAGCTGAAGTTAC
>CAZZMU010000015.1:0-12077 GCA_964655345.1 uncultured Clavibacter sp. | reverse complement strand
AAGCTTCGAAGCAATATGACTGTGGCAAGAGTTAAGAAAATCATGGTTAATGAGCCCGCTACTCCCGCGTCGTAAACCTGTTGTTCCATGACATCATTCTCCCATGAGTGAACGATTCTCCAATCTCTCACCTGAAAACCAAGCGTTGCTGGCGGACCGATATGGCACAGTCCGTCGAAATGGCTGGAAAATCCCAGCCGCAATCCTCATGATCATTTTTCTACCGTGGTTGATGTGGAGCGCATGGCATCATTCAAATCCAGAGTTTCGAATTACCCTTATAAGTTTTCAGAATGAAAAATCTGACTCGATAGATATCACTTATTTGATTGAGCGACGAGATTCATCACAAGCTCTCATTTGTACGGTCGTGGCTCGCGATATCGATAAAAACGTTGTCGGAGAGATTGATGATGCAATCCCAGCAGCTTCGATAAATCCGATCACTCGCACTACGACTATTCCCGCTCGAATCGCCCCTGTAAATGCAGCTGTTGTGGGCTGTCGTGCGAGCTAAGGTTGAAATAAGTACCCTACTGCCCTTATGAGTAAGACCTGGTTGACGCAAGAAGCAGCAGATCGGCTGGCTGCTGAATTGGCGCACCTAGAAACTACGGGTCGATCTGAGATAGTGAAAAAGATTGAATCGGCTCGCGCTGAAGGTGATTTGAAAGAGAACGGCGGCTATCACGCTGCACGTGAAGAACAAGGCAAGATGGAGGCGCGGATTCGCCAACTCAAACATATGTTGGAGAACGCCGAAATTGGAACTCCGCCATCAAGCGCTGAAGGAATAGTTGCGCCCGGCATGAAAATTACGGTTGAAATTATGGGCGATGAAATGCAGTTCTTACTTGGGTCACGCGAGATTGCCTCAGGTGATATGGATGTCTACAGCGAAAAGTCACCACTTGGCTCTGCAGTTATGGGTGCAAAAGTTGGGGATGAAAAGTCGTATACCGCCCCCAATGGCAAGAACATTTCCGTCAAGATTCTTAAGGCAGAAGTCTTCGTCTAACAGCTTTTACTTTGAGGCGACGTTGATGTACTTGCGAACGCTCAAGGGAATGAAGACTGCCATTATCAAGACCATATATATCAAGGACATCTGAAGTGGGTTCTGGCTGGGCCAGGAATTTGCGGTAACACCAAAAATGTTTTGAAGTCCGAAAAGTTCACGGCAACCAGCCACCATCGTCGAGACGGGATTCCATTCAGCAAAATATTGAAGCACTTTTGGCATCCCTGTTGTGGGGGCAAAAGCATTGGAAAGAAATGTCAGCGGAAAAACGGCAATAAATACTGCGGCGTTGGCAACTCGGGCAGAACGTACCGACAGTCCAATTAAGACTCCAACCCAGGCCATAGAAAATCCGAAGAGCAAAAGGAAGGCAAAGCCAAGAACCACATTGAAGATTCCTGATGATGGTCGCCACCCAACAAGAAAACCGGCAAGGCCCATGACAGTCAGCACCACAATATTGAGGGCAGCATCTCCGAGCGTTCTTCCGAAAACGACTGCGGATCGTGAAATCGGAAGAGATCTAAAGCGATCAATCAGGCCCTTTTGCATATCTTCAGCAAGGCCGACAGCAGTTCCAGCCAATGTAAATGCAACAGTTTGAACGAAAATACCTGGCATTAGTAGTTGGACATAATCGACTCCAGGAATTCCGGTTGAAATCGAGCCACCAAATACAAATCTAAAGAGAAGTACAAACATCACCGGTTGGATGGTTGAGAAAATAAGGACTTCTGGAACTCGAATGAGTTGAAGTAATTGGCGCTTGGTTATGACTAGAGAATCCGAGACGGCGTATTTCATTTCTTCTTCCTCTTTCGTGCGCGAGGATCGACGACTTCCTCTTTCTTATCTTCGGCTGCATGCCCCGTGAGTGAAATAAAAACGTCGTCGAGAGATGGGCGCTTTAATCCGATATCGAGCGGATGAATGCCAGCATCATCCAGTGATCGCGCAGCGTCGATGAGCGCTTTCGATCCTGTGCTGACTGGCGCTGAAACCCGACGAGCGCCATCTTCCACGATAACTTTTCCGCCACTTATTTTTTCTACAATCTCCGTCACGCGCTTGAGATCTTCCGTTTCAGCGACTATTTCTAGTCGCTCCCCGCCAACTTGACTCTTGAGTTCATCTGAAGTGCCTCGAGCAATCACGGTCCCGTTGTCAATGACAGCAATATCATCTGCAAGCTGATCAGCTTCTTCTAGATACTGGGTGGTTAAAAGCAGCGTCGTACCATCTTTAACTAGACCTTCAATAACGCCCCACATCTCTTGGCGACCGCGAGGATCTAGTCCGGTTGTGGGTTCATCAAGAAAGAGGATTTTGGGCTTCACAATTAATGAAGCAGCTAGATCAAGGCGACGACGCATACCGCCAGAATAAGTTCGAATGGGTCGACGAGCTGCATCAGTTAATGAGAATTGCTCAAGTAATTCCTCAGCACGTTTTTTCGCCTCCGATGGTGAGAGGTGATACAAACGACCAAACATCGATAAGTTGTCCCAGCCCGTAAGCGTTTCATCGACTGCGGCATATTGACCAGAAAGTCCAATTACTTCGCGGACTTTGTCAGGATCTTTAATGACATCAATCCCAGCGACACTGGCGCGTCCAGAATCAGGTGTGAGAAGAGTCGCAAGAATGCGAACAGTTGTGGTTTTTCCTGCGCCGTTGGGGCCAAGCACGCCCAGCACGGTTCCTTCTTCAACATCAAGGCTCAATCCGTTGAGCGCAGTGACTTTACCTTTGTCATAAGTTTTTACGAGATTTTCTGCAATAACGCTTTTCACTCGTGACATGGTAGTAACCTTGAGCCTCTAATCCAAATTACCGTTAGGAAACCATGTCACGCCGCGCAAAAGTAGATCATTCAAAGCCGCTCACACATCGCGAAATCCTCATCATCATGAGTGGTCTCATGACAGGTTTGCTCCTTGCAGCACTCGATCAAACCATTGTCTCAACCGCGTTGAAGAGCATCGTTGAAGATTTCAATGGATTGAATCACTACACCTGGGTCGTGACTGCTTATCTACTTACATCTACAGCTTCAACTCCGTTGTACGGGAAAATTTCTGATCTTTATGGTCGTAGACCGGTCTATCAATTTTCCATCATCGTGTTTCTGATTGGATCATTACTCGCAGGGCTTTCTACCAGCATGGAACAACTCATTATCACTCGCGCAATTCAGGGACTTGGCGCCGGCGGATTGATGGGGCTCACTTTCGTCATCATCGGCGATCTCGTTGCGCCACGCGAACGCGGCAAGTATCAAGGTCTTTTCGGCGCGGTATGGGGATTGTCATCAGTAGCAGGACCTCTCCTTGGTGGTTTCTTCTCTGATAACGGAACAATTCTTGGCATAACCGGCTGGCGTTGGATTTTCTACATCAATCTTCCTTTTGGAATCTTGGCACTTGTTGTGACATCAATTGTTCTTCACATTCCTAAAGTCAAGCGAGAGCACAAAATCGATTATTTTGGCGCTTTCCTCCTTGTTATTGCAGTAACGGCGCTCCTCATTGGTCTCTCAGTTCTCGGCCCAGAAAATGGATGGACTGAATCACGAACCTTGGCTGCGATCATTGGCGGAACAATCGTGGCGTTACTTTTCATAATGTGGGAAAGTCGTGCGGTCGAGCCGATTCTGCCTCTCGCGTTATTCAAGAACCGAACTTTCACTCTCACTTCCATCATTGCCTTTGTAATTGGTGCCGGAATGTTTGGCGCCATCATTATGTTGCCGCTTTACCTCCAAATTATCCAAGGCAATTCTGCGACAGAAGCTGGGCTTAAGCTCATACCTTTGATGCTCGGAATTCTTACCTTCACCATCGCAAGCGGACGTCTCATCACAAAGAATGGAAAATACAAGATTTATCCCGTAGTTGGCTCTATCGTGATGAGCTTCGGAATCTTCTTGATGAGTACTGCAAAAGTTGCTACGCCTTATTGGCAGATTGCTATTTACGCCGTAGTTGTCGGAGCGGGCCTTGGATTAACTATGCAGACAATTGTTATTGCGCTACAAAATGCTGTGGAGTTCAAAGATCTCGGTATCGCGACTTCATCAAACACATTCTTCCGAAGCCTGGGCGGGGCTTTTGGTACCGCAATTTTCGGAACCATTTTAAGCAACCGACTTGGCGAGAATCTCAAGAGTAACTTTAGTGCGCTTGCAGCATCGAATCCAGATGTTATGAAATCGGTGGATCCTTCATTACTTGAAAGCTTGAAATCTAACACTGAAGTAATTTCTAAATTACCCGCTCAAGTCCAGAACGTGGTTCTTGAAGCTTTTTCAACATCTTTCCATACGGTTTTCTTAGTTGCATTCCCCGTGGTTGCTGTTGCATTCTTCTTTGCGATTGCGCTGGAAGAAAAGACTTTGCAAGATAGCGCTGATCATGCTTCAGCACGTCATGATGCAGCCGGCGAATCACTTGGATAAAAATTAATGAACTCTCCCTTTAAAGGGTTACCTAAAGAAGTCTCGGTATTGACTTCTATCTCATTCCTTGTCGCGGTCGGATTTGGTCTGATAATTCCGGCAATACCGATCTTTGCCAAGACTTTCGGCGTCTCCAACACTCTCATTGGCCTGATCATCTCTTCATTTGCAATTATGCGATTTGTCTCTGGGCTCTTTTCCGGAAAACTCGTAGATAAATTTGGCGAGCGAGTTGTGTTGGGTTTTGGCCTCTTCATGGTTTCGGTTTTCACTTTGCTTGCGGGTCTGGCTACAAGTTACGAGCAATTGCTGTTCTTCCGAACTGCAGGCGGACTTGGATCATCGATGTTCTCTGTCTCAGCAGGTGCGTTGATTCTTCGCGTCGTCTCGGATAGTCAACGTGGTCGGGCGCAATCTCTCTATAACGGTGGTTTCATCGCAGGCGGAGTTGCTGGGCCGGCATTTGGCGGTGCGCTCATTGCAATCTCTCCACGCGCACCGTTTTTCCTCTACTCCGGATTATTAATCGCCGCCGGCACAGTCTCACTAATCTTTTTACATGAGAGTCGACTTGGTGCAAAAGTTGAAAAAAGTTCAGAAGATCGAGCACTCTCGATTCGAGAAGCGCTACAAATCAAGCCTTACGTTTATTCGCTGTTCTTAGCATTTCTTGGAAGTTGGGTGCTTTTTGGAATGCGCTCTTCAATCTTGCCTCTCTTTGTCGTAGAAGATCTCGGTGCAAGTGCTTCCATCGTTGGATTGAGTTTTACTATCGCACTTATCGCACAAGGTTCTGTGATGGTCCGTGCCGGAAAATATTCTGATAAAAATGGCCGAAAACCTGTAATCCTTACTGGGTTTTCAATTGTCATGCTCGCGCTCGCGTTGTTGATTGTCTCCACAAACATTTATCTGTACTTCGTCGCGATGATTGTGATGGGTCTGGGAGCGGGTTTTGCTGCCTCAGCAGGCGCAATCGTTGGTGATGTAATTAAAGGCAAAAGCGGAAAGGTTTATGCGTTTTGGCAGATGTCTGGAGATGCCGGAATGATGGTTGGCCCAGTCCTACTTGGTTTTGTCTCAGATCACTTCTCGTACCGAGCCGCAATCGGAGTCAGCGCTGCGGTTTTCAGCCTCGCGATTCTTGCGGCATTAAGAATCCCCGAGACTAATTCTGCTCGTCTCGGGGATTCCCAAAAACCTCAACTCAATGAGGCGTAAGTACTAGTCGTTATTTCCTCGCAGAATTGCGATCAGACGTAGTACTTCGAGATAGAGCCAGACCATAGTCATCAGAAGTCCAAAACCAGCGCGCCAGGATTCCTCTTGAGGTACTCCAGCGCGAACGCCTTCTTCAATCTGATCGAAATCAAGAATTAAGAAGAATGATGCGATTGCGACGCCAGCGATAGCAAGCATGGGACCAAATCCGCTTAATCCATAGAGACCCATGCCATTTCCAAGACCGAAGAATGAACCAATCAAACTCCCCAGTGCGAGTACAAAATATCCAATGGCTGCACCTAGGAGCATGCGAGTGAACTTCGGTGTTGCACGTAGTCGACCGCTCTTATAAAGGAAGAGCATGCCGACAAATGCTGCGCTCGTTGCAACGACGGCTTGCTGGACGATTCCGGGATAGAAAATTTCGTAAGTATTGCTAATGATGCCAAGAACCAGTCCTTGGCAGAGCGCATAAGTAAGATAGACAGCAGGACGAATAGTCTTGCTAAAAATTCCGATCATTGCGGTCACAAGTCCGCCGATGAATCCGACCATAAGGGCTGCGCCACCGAAGTTGAAGTACCACGCAGCTGCTCCAACCAAGATTGTTGTTCCAAAGAGCATTGCGGTGCGAGCAACGACATCATCCATCGTCATACGACCAGTACGAAGCGAGGATGCTGCTGGTGCGCTAAAAGTCTCTTCTAAATTATCAACTGCAGTGTTCTGCGGAACAGAATTCATCGAGGCGTAGCCACGGCGATTTCCATATGCCTTCCCGAGTACGGGATTAGAACTTTTCATTGCTCTCCTTTTGCGATTCCTCCTCGCCACTTAGCGATGAGGTCTATCTCTGCGATACGAGTGCCCCCGGTGGGGGTCGAACCCACACTTGGACGATTTTAAGTCGTCTGCCTCTGCCATTGGGCTACAGGGGCTTTCCTGCGTGGGCAAATCTACCCGCCTTTTTCACCACCGAATCCAATTGGGAACGCGTGAGCTTTCCCGTAAAAGTATTCTGTTGGCTGGGATGGTAACTCCCTATCACCAATCTAATATTCCCGTCGCTTCCACGAAACTTGAAACTGGCGCCGTGGCCGAATTTTGGGCGCTTTCTCGGCAATTCTTCATCTAAATCTCGCAAGGTATCGAGTGTTGCTTTCCATGCAATCGAACCAAGCGTCAAAAACGTTCGCACTGTTGGAAAGAGTAATTCGAATTCTCTTTGTAGCCACGGCTGACAGGTCACAGCTTCCTTAGGAGTTGGTTTATTTCCTGGCGGGGCGCAACGAACTGCGCATGCAATTCTGGTGTCAATCAATTTTTGTCCGTCATCGCGGGATGTGCTGGTTTCAATTTTTGCTAACCCATTGCGAAACAAAGATCGATATAGCCAATCTCCTGAACTATCCCCAGTAAAGATTCTTCCGGTTCGATTTGCTCCATGAGCGCCGGGCGCAAGTCCAATGATGAGAAGTGAAGCATCTGCAGGACCAAAGCCTGTGATGGGCTTTCCCCAATAATCATGATCAAGATATGCGCGGCGCTTGGTGACGGATATTTCTTCTCGCCATTTCACAAGTCGTGGACAGGCATCACATTTGATGATCTCTTGATCTAGAACTTTGAGGTTTCGAACTTTCGGTGCCACAAGATTCGGTTTAGTCGACAAGAGACCAAGCCATTCCGTCGAGAATATCTGATTCAGATGCCACATATTCATCTACCTTCGCAAAGTGAAGAATTCTTGACAGTACAAGTGAGCCTGCGCCAATCACATCAACTCGACCCGGGTGCATGAAAGGAAGAGCGGCAATTTCCTCGCGCTGCATACTTAAGAATTGACGTGCGATGTGGGCGCTCTTATCAGCCGAAATTCTTGATAGGTGTATCGAATAACGGTCGTAGCTTTCAAGTTCGAGTGCAGCTGCCGCAACTGTTGTGGCTGTCCCTGCGACTGCGATAACGGTTGTGGCTTTGGTGATTGGGACGACTGTGGACGCATCCACAATCGCAGCATCTATATCTGCTGTTGCGCTTTCAATCTCTGATTTTTGGGGCGGGATGGAGGTGAAATGTCTTTCACTCATTCGAACACATCCAATGTTCTGGCTCTTGGCATATTCGACCATGCTTGATCCAAATACAAATTCTGTCGATCCCCCACCAATATCGATAACAAGGTAGGGAGCGCCTAAACCCTTGAGTTCTTGAGTCGCGCCTATAAATGAAAGTCGCGCTTCTTCCTTTCCGCTTATTACTTCCGGCTCTATGCCAAGAATTCCTTTTACTCCATCAATAAATAGATCTCTATTAGCTGCATCACGGGTCGCACTTGTTGCGCAAAAACGGATCTTCTCTACTCCACGTCGGGCAATCTCTTGACTAAATTTTGCGGTGGCTTTGAGAGTGCGCTCAATTGCTTCAGGATGAAAGGACTTATTCTGATCCACGCCCTGTCCCAATCTAACAATCTCCATCTCGCGAGTGATTTCTCGGAAACCTTCTCTGCCCACGTCGGCAATGAGTAATCGAATCGAGTTTGTTCCACAGTCAATCGCGGCGACTCGGGTCACTGTTCTCGTCGCTCCAAACAATTTCCATTCATCCACCACTGCGGCAACATGGCGCGCGCTTCATCACCGAGTGGATTAACGCCAGGTCCAACAGATAAGGAGTGTGCGATTAACGAATGAAGGCATTTCACTCGGTCTGGCATTCCCCCAGCTGAAATCTCCGAAATTTCTGGAACATCAATGCCTGCAGCGCTTCGATCTAGTAGATATTTCTCATGTGCGACGCGATAAGCAGCTGCCAGCTCTGGGTCTGATGAAAGTCGTTGATTCATCTCAGACATCAATTCTGAATTCTCTAAAGTGGAAATTTCAGAGGTTAGATTTGGACAAGTTGCGTAATAGAAAGTTGGGAAGGGAGTTCCATCGCTCAATCGTGGCGGCGTCTCGACGACCGCAGGGTTTCCGCATGGACAACGAAATGAGATGGCGCGAACATCGCGTGGAGTTCTGCCAAGTTGAATTTCAATTGCAGCTAAATCTTCTGATGTAGGTACTTCGCTCATGGATTTGAGGTTCCAACGCCAACAGAAGTGATCGAGGAAATAACCCGCGAGTACCAAGGAACGCCAAGTGGAAATTCTTGGTTGATGGGCGCTGCAGTTTGCGTAGATTTATCAACTTCTGACGTGATGCCAAGAATGATGTATTGACGCTCACCGGGTAAGACAAAGTGGAGACGTTCACGCGCCTGTGCCTTCACGTAATCGGGATCTTGCCAACGAAGTAATTCGGCACGAGCTTCAATGAGCTTTTTCTTATTGGATTCCACATCGGCTTGGAGAGCGCTAATTTGTGCCCGTTGAGCAAAATAGTGCTGAGTTGGCGGTGCAAGTGTGACTGCTACCGCGAAAAGTACGATGAAGAGAATTAGCAATCGTGTTGATATACCGCGTTTTTCCGCAAATCCTTCTAATGATTTACGGAGCGAGATTCGCTTCCGTTTCATGAAGGCTCCTTACAGATTTAGCGTGCGCTAAAGCGAGGAAAAGCTTCGCGTCCAGCGTACGTTGCTTGTGAACCAAGATCTTCCTCGATTCGTAGCAACTGATTGTACTTAGCAACGCGCTCGCTTCTTGCAGGTGCGCCTGTTTTGATCTGTCCACAACGCGCAGCGACAGCAAGATCTGCGATTGTGGTGTCTTCAGTCTCTCCAGAGCGATGGCTCATCATGGATCGGTAACCCGCTTTGTGGGCCATTGCAACGGCATCAAGAGTTTCGGTCAAAGTTCCGATTTGATTCACTTTTACTAATAGCGCATTCGCAGTCTGGGATTCGATTCCTCGCGCTAAACGAGTTGGATTGGTGACGAAGAGGTCATCTCCTACAAGTTGGACTTTAGAGCCCAGTTCTGTTGTGATGGATTTCCAACCATCCCAATCATCTTCCGAGAGTGGATCTTCAATTGAAACTAAAGGATAAGAATCAACCAGGCCTTTGTAATATGCAATCATTTCTGAAGAACTAAGGAGAGATCCTTCAAATTCATATTTGCCATCTTTATAGAATTCTGTTGCGGCAACATCCATAGCCAGAGCAATGTCGGTACCGATCTTAAATCCAGCCTTGTCGACCGCTTCGATTATCAAATCTAGCGCTGCGCGATTGCTCTCGAGATTAGGAGCAAATCCGCCCTCATCACCAATACTTGTGGCTAGCCCACGTTTCTTTAGTACCGCCTTCAGATTGTGATAAATCTCAGCGCCATGCCTCAGAGCTTCTTTGAATGTGGAAGCACCGATTGGGGCAATCATAAATTCTTGAATATCAACATTGGTGTCTGCGTGTGCGCCGCCGTTGAGGATGTTCATCATGGGAACTGGAAGGAGATTTGCGGAGGTTCCACCGATAAAAGAGTAAAAAGGTAATTTCTTCGAGACCGCAGCAGCCTTAGCGACCGCCAAAGAGACACCGAGAATCGCATTGGCACCTAGTGAAGATTTATTAACAGTTGCGTCAAGAGCAATCATCTTCTCATCAAGTCCGCGTTGATCGAGCGCATCATGGCCAATAACGACAGGAGCAATCTTCGTTGTGACATTGTTGACGGCCAGCGTTACGCCTTTACCTAAATATCGAGCGCCACCATCACGTAGTTCTGCGGCTTCAAATGCGCCAGTCGAAGCCCCACTAGGGACGGCTGCACGAGCGAAAGAACCATCTGAGAGCGTTACATCGACTTCAACCGTGGGATTGCCACGAGAGTCAAGAATTTCACGAGAAACCAGAGTCTTAATAGATGTTTGAGTCACGGGCGCGGAGTCTAGCGTGATTCTTCTCGAGTAATGTCATCACGAAACTCAAGCGCAGCCTTACGTAGCGCGACTTCAGGATCGAGTCCGTGCTCAACTGCCCAAGAAATCAATGAGAGTAATTCTCGACCGAGAGCTTCTTCACGTGGAGCAATCTCACGATTCGGGTGCTCTGGCGTACTCAAATTATTCTTCTGGGCCCGGTACACCAACTTCGATGCAAGTGAAAGTGCTGGCTGACCAATCGGAACGCCATCATGTGCGCTGGTGCGACCTTTTTCTTCTCTCTTGATTCGTTCCCAATTTTCAAGAACGTCGCTACTCGAGTCAACCTTTACATCGGAGAAGACGTGTGGGTGACGTGAAATCAATTTATCGGCTACTGCTTTTGCAACGTCATCGACGTTAAACGGTTCGCTTTCATGTTCTTGTGCAATCCGCGAATGAAAATATACCTGTAAAAGTATGTCACCTAACTCTTCGCGCATATCTGCGCGATTTCCAGTTTCAATAGATTCGACAAATTCATATGACTCTTCAAGAAGATACTTGAGTAAGGATTCGTGAGTCTGTTCCACATCCCACGGACATCCACCTGGGGAGCGCAGAGTGTTCATTACTTCTGCGAGGCGAATCAGATTTTCGTAAGCCATCTATCTTGGCAGTCTGAAAGTCTTTACTTATCAGTTACTGCATCACCTGCGGGTTCTGCGGCAACGACTGTGAGAGTTGTGGGATCCCACGTTCCATAACGCGGATTGACGGTTACTTTTAACTTATTAGCCATCTCAGTCACAAGGCTCTGAATCTTTTCATTGACTGAAGCGCTGTCGCCGCCAGCCGTCGTTTCACGTTCGCTCAATTTCCTTAAGACGAGATCTCGGCGTAGAACTTCTTCTAGACCACTTGATGGGATTGATGCATTCACCAAGATGTTTGGCAAGTTCGCTTCGCCACCGATATTGGCGTAGATCTCTACTTTGTAGGCTTCTAAATCTGAGTTCGAAATTTCGATTTTTTCATTCTTAGCGACTTCATCGATGATGAGATTTGAAATCATGTATGCGAGTTGTGAGCGAGAAAGTGCCTCTCCAGTTTCAAGCTGCATCTGGGAAGTATCGACGGCTTTACGTTCCGTCAGAATCGTGTCGATCTGGGACTGAAGTTCGGAAAGTTCAATTTTAGTTTCGCCAACGGTTGCTGCGGAATCAACTTGAGAGCAGCCAGAGAGAAACAATGCAGCGACTGCGAGAATAGCTCCAATAACTTTCTTCACTTCAACTCACTTTCGTAAGGGGCGTTCGAGCAGGGTCTGTGCAAGATCGTGTGCCCAATCAAGAAGTGAAGTATCCCCTATTTCATCTCTGCTGTCTCCCACGTCCCATGCCGCTGTTTGGGGACGAGCAATCATTACGACTTTGGTAACAGACTTCACAATAGAGCCTGGATAAAGTCTTTGAATCTTCATCTCCAGCGATTCGGTTGGCACAAGTGGTGCAACCTTCACAAACTTTCCTTGCACGGCAAAGTCTGTGATACCTCGAGTCTT
>CAZZMU010000014.1:0-12107 GCA_964655345.1 uncultured Clavibacter sp. | reverse complement strand
ACAACGCGCCCAGTTACAGCTTCATTTGGAATGCGTGGATCTCGGGTCTTATGGATAAATGCAATCTGAGTTCCGCCCAGCAAATCGCTCCATCGTTCTGCGACTCGGACTCGACCAGAATCTGGCGACACGATTGTGAGTCGGGATCTGTCGACTTTTGATCCAACGTAATTGGCGAGAAGTGGTAGCGCAAATAGATGATCGACCGGACCATCGAAAAATCCTTGAATTTGTGAGGTGTGTAGATCAACTGTCATCAAGCGATCGGCTCCAGCAGTTTTGAAGAGATCTGCCATTAGTCGAGCTGAGATTGGCTCACGACCACGATGTTTCTTATCTTGGCGGGCGTATCCATAGAACGGAGCAATCACGGTGATTCGTTTTGCAGATGCACGCTTAAGCGCATCGACCATAATGAGTTGTTCCATAATTTGTTTGTTGACTGGAGCGGTGTGGCTTTGAATGACAAAAGCATCACAACCACGGACGCTCTCTTCGAATCGAATGAAGATTTCGCCATTAGCGAAGTCATACGCAGAAGTCGGCGTAATGGGAACCCCAAGTTCACCAGCAACTTCCTCAGCAAGTTCAGGATAACCACGACCGGTGAAAATCCGGAGGCGTTTTTCGGAACTGAGACGGAGTTCGTTGCTCATTTCGACCCTTCCTTCTTAGCTGCTGCTTGTGCGGATTTGGAACCTTTACGTTTCTTCATTACCCAGCCGAGAATATTAGATTGCTTCGCGCGTCCAATACCTAGCGCTCCGGGGGGAACATCCTCGGTTATCACAGAACCGGCTGCTGTGTACGCGCCATCTCCGATAGTCACCGGAGCGACCAACATGGAATCGCTGCCGATGCGAACGTGATCCCCGATTACCGTGGAGTGTTTTTCAACACCGTCATAATTCACCACGACAGTTGCGGCGCCAATGTTTGATTCGGTTCCAATAGTGGCATCGCCAACGTAAGAAAGGTGTGGCACTTTGGAGCTCTCACCAATCGTGGAATTCTTTATCTCCACGAAAGATCCAACTTTTACATGACCGGCAAGAACCGTGCCGTTGCGCAAATGCGAATAAGGTCCGACCACACTTTGTTCACCAATAACGCTTGATTCACAGTGCGATTCAAGAACGTGAGCTTGAGGGCCTACTTCACAATCAACGAGAGTAGTCCGAGGACCGATAGTCGCAGAAGTGCCAATCTTCGAATTACCTTTGATTGTTGTTCCTGGTTCTAGACGAACATCGACAGCGATTTCTGCGGTTACATCAACCCACGTAGTCATGGGATCGGTAATAGTGACTCCACTTTTCATCAGGGCATCACAAATTCGAGCATTGAATACAAAGCTGCATGTTGATAGTTGGGCTCGGTCGTTGATTCCCCACACTTCCGTGTAATCAGCGGCTGCGAAGGCAGCAACTTTCTTTCCTTCGTCTTTGAGAATTCCGATGACGTCAGTCAAATACTCTTCTTTTTGTGCATTCTTGGTGGAAAGTTTTGTGAGCGCATTTCTTAAATCAGAGATGGCAAAAATATAGACCCCTGAGTTAATCTCAAGAGTCTCTTTCTCTTTCTCCGAGGCATCTTTCTCTTCCACTATCTTTGAAAGCGAACCATCGGAACTTCTGATGATTCGGCCATATCCGCTCGGGTCTGGCATCTCAGCAGTTAGCACCGTAGCGCTTGCTCCTGAGGTATTATGTTCTTTTACTAGTTCGGAGAGCGTCGCACCGGTTAGTAACGGTGTATCCCCAGCACAGACAATCATGGTTCCATTTGCGGAGTAATTTTCGAGTGCGAGTTTCACAGCATGACCCGTACCGCCGCGCACTTCTTGGTGAATGGTTTGGGCGTGAGGAGAAATTTCCTTGAGATGTGCAATCACATCTTCTTTTGCAGCTCCGACGACAACTCGCGTAGCAACAGGACTTAAAGACGATACAGCGTGAAGAACATGGCCAAGTAGTGAGCGACCTGATATTTCGTGAAGAACTTTGGCGCGCGTGGATTTCATTCGAGTGCCCTCGCCAGCGGCGAGGATTACTGCGAGATCCAGCTGGCTCAACTCCCCACCTTTCCTCGCTTTGAAGAGCCTCATTCTATTTCTTCTCTTCGTGCTAGCTCCTCCACCAGGTATCGATCCTGGACCCTGGGCTTCAAAGGCCCATGTGCTAGCCACTACACAATGGAGGAACCTGAATTCTATCGGTCAGGTCCGCTCCTTCATAAATCGAGCTATTTATGCGCTCTCAATGACACGCGCTCCAGGAACTGGCCCGCTTGCTCTCACAACATTTCCAACTACTCCGCTTGATGTTAGCGCCACGACAAGATCAAGGGCGTGTTCTTCATTTTCAGCAAGGAATGCAACGCTCGGCCCTGAACCTGAAACCAAACCACCAAGTGCGCCGTAATCAAGTCCAACATCGAGAATTAAACGAAGTGCAGGTTTGAGTGAACATGCGGCAGGTTGGAGATCATTAGATAGCGCTTTACCCAGTGCAACTGCATCACCGGCAGAAAGGGCATGCAATAGAGAATCGCTGATGTGGGGTGGCGCAACTTCTAAACCTTCTCGCAATCGATCACATTCTTTATAAACTGCCGGCGTGGATAAACCAGAACTCGATAGAGCAAGTACCCAGTTGTAGGAACCACGAGATAAAACTGGAGTGATATTTTCACCTTTGCCAGTTCCGATTGCAGTTCCACCCGAGATCGTGAAAGGCACATCTGCACCAAGAGCTGCGCCGATCTGTTCCATTTCATTACGTTTTAATCCCAAACTATAAAGAGCATCAATGGCGACAATCGTTGCACCTGCATCAGCGCTTCCTCCAGCCATTCCACCAGCGAGTGGAATTTCCTTGGTGAGCGAGATCGAAATTCCGTCGGGAATTTCAAATTTCTTGACCATTATCTCTGCGGCTTTGTAAGCCAAGTTGGTGTGATCTAAAGGAAGATGATCAAGATGCTTTCCTATTGAATGTATGTGAATACCTGGTTCGTCCATTACCGAAACCCGCACATCGTCGAATATTGAAACTGCTTGAAAGACTGTTGCGACCGGATGGAATCCATTGCTCTGAAGTGGACCGACTGAGAGCTGCAGGTTGATCTTGCCTGGCACTCGCACAGTAACCGCAGAGGACATGTGGCGAGCGTATTACTTTGTGCGGTTTATCGCCTATCTAGTTGTTTCGCGATTGCGGTGAATCTTTCAACCGAAAGTGATTCACCACGAGTGGTCGGCTCGATTCCAGCGCTAGCCAGCGCATGTTCCGCCTCAACAGAACTGCCGTAAATCTCCGAATAAATTGCTCTGAGCATTTTGCGACGTTGGCCAAATGCACGATCAATCAGATCGAATGTGATGCGTCGAAGCGGCTCATCACCCGGTGGTTCGTGACGAATAAATTTCACGAGTGAAGAGTCAACATTAGGGACTGGCCAGAAAACAGATCGTGAAACTGAATCAGCCAAAATCATATCGCTCCACCAAGCTGCCTTCGCGCTTGGAACTCCGTACACCTTACTTCCTGGTTTGGCGGCTAATCGTTCTGCAACTTCTGTCTGTACCATCACGACTCCCGATGTGATGGTTGGAAATCTTTCCAGGAAAGTTAGTAAGACTGGTACTGAAACGTTGTACGGCAGATTAGCGACTAACTTAGTTGGCACATCTGGGAGTTCAAATACTTTCATCGCATCTTGATTTATTACGGTGAGCTGACCTTCCTGTACTCCATGTGCATGAGCAGTAATTGGTAACTGATGTGCCAGGCGCTGGTCTATCTCGATCGCTGTGACTCGATCCGTTGCTTGCAATAAGGCGAGAGTGAGTGAACCTAATCCTGGACCAATCTCAACAACATGATCCCCGCGATTAATTACTGCTAATCGCACAATTTTTTGACAGGTGTTGGCGTCAATAACAAAGTTTTGGCCCAGTGATTTTGCTGGATGAAGATCGAGTGAAGTAGCAATCTCTCGAATCTCGTTAGCTCCTAATAGCGTTACGGTCATGGCAGAAACGATCCAAAAATCCGGTCCACGTTTGCGCTAATCGCCGACGTGAGCGAGATGAGATCTTCGTCGCGCTCTTCGGCAATAAAGCGCACGATATTAGGTATTTGTGCTGGGGTATTCAGAGAGCCGCGATGCGGCGAGGGAGCCAAGAACGGAGAATCAGTTTCCACTAGTAACTGATTGTGTGGGACTAGTTTTACTGCTTCTCGTAACTGTGGAGCATTCTTAAATGTCACTGTGCCGGCAAAAGAGAGAACATAACCTTTATCGATACATTCGCGAGCCATATCGGCATCGCCAGAGAAACAATGAAAGATTGTGATGTCTGGCGCTCCTTCACTATCAAGTACATCTAAAACAGCACGATGAGCATCGCGATCATGGATGACAAGTGCTTTCTTATGGCGCTTCGACATCTCTATGTGACGTTTAAAAGAATAGATTTGTCGGTCTTGAAGAGCAGGTTCGGTGCGAAAAAAATCTAGTCCTGTTTCACCAATTGCTCTAACCCGAGCAAGTCCCGCTAACCGATCAATAGTTTCTAAATCCCTCTCTAAATCATCAACGACGGGAGCCTCATTGGGATGTAACGCAACAGCAGCAACGACTTGTGAGTTCCATTTGTCCGCGCAACGAACGGACCATTCTGATTGCTCTGCGGAATAGCCAACTTGGACTATGCGATTGATGCCAACACTTGCTGCTTCATCAAGAACTCTTTTAACATCGAGATGGTCTGGTTCGGTATTAGTGACAATTTCAAGATGGGCATGAGAATCTGCGCATGGAACTGGAAGGCCTTGAGGTAACGGAGCTGGCTTTCTATCAAGATCTCTGTTGTGACGATCTGCCATGTGCCCTTTAACTTTCGAGTTCAGGAAGGCGCGGAAAGAGGATTTCGCCTTTATTTATACGACTGCCAGGTTTGAGCTGTCCCCAATGAGAAACATCGCTGATCTTCTGCGAATTGATTGGCCCAAGAGTGTCTTCGGCTCCCAAGGAACGCCAAAGTTTTGCGGTGGAAATCGGCATGATTGGATGTAACAAGATTGCTAACCCACGAAGTGCTTCAGCTGTGTTGTAGAGGATTTCATCTAATTCACTTTTTCGCGATGGATCTTTCGCTACCGCCCACGGTTCTTTTGTGGTCACATATCCGTTCACAGTCTTACAGAATTCCATGATGACGTTGATTCCACCTTGAAAATCTAATGCAGTGATTGCGGCATCAGCTTGAAGAGTGGTTGTGGAGAGCGCTTGGGAAAGATGTGAATCTTGTGAAACTGAGGGTAGAACTCCATCACAATATTTCTCCACCATCGCCGCTAGTCTCGATGCAAGATTTCCGAAGTCATTTGCTAGCTCGCTGGTGTAGCGAGCCGCCATGTCCTCCCAGGAGAACGAGCCATCACTTCCAAAGGGAATCGCTCTCATGAAGTAATAACGAAAAGCATCAACTCCAAAGTGGTTCGTGATGTCTGAGGGAGCAATACCAGTGAGTTTGCTCTTGCTCATTTTCTCTCCGCCAACAAGTAACCAACCATGAGCAAAAACTTTCTTGGGAACTGGAAGATTTGCAGCCATCAACATCGCGGGCCAAATCACCGCATGAAAGCGCAAAATATCTTTTCCAACTAGATGCACATCAGCGGGCCAAGTCTTATTGAAGAACTTTCCAGATTCACTTTCAGGTGAATCAGTAAGCCCAACCGCCGTCGCATAATTCAAGAGCGCATCGAACCAGACATATACAACTTGTTTCGTGTCCCACGGAACGGGAATCCCCCAATTAAAGGTGGAGCGAGAAATCGAGAGATCTGAGACTCCGCCTTCAAGAAAGGCTATGACTTCATTACGAGCGCTTGCAGGTTCGCAGGCTTCAGGGTTTTTCTGGTAATGCTGAAGAAGCGGCTGCACAAATGCTGAAAGTTTAAAAAACCAATTTGTTTCACTCACCATCTCAACAGGTTTTGAATGGATTTTGCATTTTCCTTCATCAAGATCACCAGGCAATTTGAATTCTTCGCATCCAACACAATAGGGACCTTCATATTTACCTTCGTAAATAAAGCCAGCTTCCATCAAACCTTGGAGGAATTTCTGAACACGCTCCATATGCCGCGGTTCGGTAGTTCGAATGAAGTCATCATTAGCAATTTCCAAATGTTTCCAGACCGGTTTCCAGGCTTCTTCTACTAGTCGATCGCACCATTGTTGAGGTGGGGTGTTATTCGCCTCAGCAGTGCGCATAACTTTCTGGCCATGTTCGTCAGTTCCAGTTAGATACCAAACATCCTCGCCTTTTTGACGATGCCAACGAGTTAAGAAATCTCCAGCAACTGTGGTGTACGCATGGCCAATATGCGGCGCATCATTAACGTAGTAAATCGGAGTCGTGAGATAGAACGACTTTTGAGCGCTCGACATGGGAGGGATTCTATCTACTTCTCATTAACCATGATGTCGAAAACTTTCCGCTTTGGAATTTTCAAGTCCTTAGCGGTCATCGCTATTGCTTCCTTGCGGGTAATCCCAGAAGCTTCATTGTGACGAACGCTTGCGGCAATTTCGGAGTCAGAGATCGAAAATTGCGAAGGATCGTAGCCTGCCACAACAATGGTGAATTCTCCCAACATTTCTTTGCTGGTAGACCACTCACAGAGTTCATCAATAGTGCCACGAATTGTTTCTTCATAAGTCTTAGTTATTTCTCTACAAATTGCAGCCTTTCGATCTCCACCAAAGTTATGGCGAAGTGATTCAAGAGTTTCAACAACGCGATGGGGTGCTTCAAAAATAACAAGTGTGCGAATTTCATGAGCACGCTCCTCAAACCATTGTTCGCGAGCACCCGAAGTGCGAGGTGGAAATCCGTCGAATGCAAAACTGTCGGTAGGCAATCCGGAGAGTGCTAGTGCTGCGAGAACTGCGCTGGGTCCCGGAATTACTTTTACCGAAAAACCTTTATCAATCGCCATTCGTACTGCACGAAAACCTGGATCACTTACTGAAGGCATCCCAGCATCAGTAACAAGAACCACTTTCTTTCCCGATTTAAGGGCGGCTTCAATTTCATCTAATCGAGAACTCTCATTTCCCTCAAAGAACGAGAGAATCTGAGCTGAGCATTCAATCTCTAGATCTTTGACTAGGCGTAAGAAGCGACGAGAATCTTCTGCGGCAACAACATCCGCCGAGGAAATGACCTCTTTGAGCCGAGTCGACGCATCTCCAATGTTCCCCAATGGAACTGCCGCCAAAATAAGTGCACTCACTGACTCATTATGGCGGTCAGTATCCTTGGCTCTCATGAGCGCACTCGTAGCAGGGCTTAATCGCAGATTCTCGCTCAATTTTCAAGAGAGATTCCTTATTGCATTTCTAGTTCTCTTTGCTGCTGCAGTTCGTTTCATCAATCTTGGGCGACCGAATGAGCTGGTTTTTGATGAGGTCTATTACGTCGATGGTGCGCGCGACTATCTCAATTCTGGAGTAGAGCTCGATAAAGGAGCTGCAGAGTTCGTTGTGCACCCACCTCTTGGAAAATGGGCGATTGCCCTCGGCATTCAGCTCTTTGGTGATAATCCTTTTGGATGGCGTTTCAGCGCAGCAGTCATAGGCGTTCTTTCAGTTCTCCTCGTTTATCTTATTGCGCAGAAATTATTCTCCTCGTTCTTCCTAAGTTTTGTTGCAACCGCGCTTATGACTCTCGATGGATTACATCTTGTCATGTCAAGAACTGCGCTCCTAGATATCTTCTTATCATTCTTGCTCTTACTTTCTTTCTATCTACTCATCACCAATAGATACTGGTTAATGGGAATTACGCTCGGTCTTGCTCTTGCAACTAAGTGGAGCGCGGTCTACATCGTAGTGGCGCTTGGAATATTCCTTCTGATTCGCCAACGTCATGTGATTAAAACTGTCCTTCAATGTGCACTCTTACCTTTCGCTGTTTATCTGGTTTCTTGGATTGGTTGGTTCTTAAGCGACAAAGGCTGGAGTCGTAACTATTCTTCGAATCCATTTGTATCGTGGTATCACTATCATCGCGAGATTCTCAATTTCCATACGGGTCTCACCACGGAACACTCTTACGAAGCGAACGCGTGGAATTGGTTAATACTTGGTAGACCAACATCTTTTTTCTACGCGACTCCCAAGAATTGTGGAAGTGCAAGTTGCTCTCAAGAAGTTCTCGCTATTGGAACACCACTGTTGTGGTGGATTGGACTGATCTCGCTCTTTGTCACAATCGGATATTTCATCTATCGACGTGAGCAAAGCGCTGGATTGATTCTCATGTTCTGGCTTGCAAGTTATCTACCTTGGTTGGCTTTTCCAGATCGAACCATGTTCTTCTTCTACGCCATCGCATTTCAACCATTTATGATTCTTGGAATCACTTATGTTCTGCAGAAGCTGCTTGAGAATCCTGAGACGCGAGCGATTCGTCAAAGATATTCTCTCGGCGTATTAACCCTAATTTTTCTCTGTTTTCTCTACTTTTTCCCACTCTTTGTTGGTGGGGTCATGAACTACTCGGATTGGTACGCGCGAATGTGGTTCGCTAACTGGATTTAGCTATTCACCAGAAGCACGCTGAGTGCGAATCTGTTCTTCGATTTCATCAGCCTGAACTTGATCAAAAATCTGATCAGCAGCAGGCGCCATAGCTTCTCGCATCGCGCGTTCCTGGGCTTCACTCCATGCGCCCGGAATAGTTAGATCAATGACTCTGCGTTGTGGCGCCGCTTTTGAGGCGGTTACATAATGAGGAGTTGGAACAGAAGTTGGCTCCCATGTTTTGGACTGATCTTGAGCGCTTCCCTTGGGAAGAATGACAATGCTATGAACTTCTTCTGCGTAGCTTGCGACACGTTCTGAGAGTGGGGTCCATTGTTCACCAGCCGAAAGTCCATCAAAAATTATTTTCTTTGTTTCCGCGCTCTTGGAGCGAGCAATAATCTCAGAATAGTTTCTCGACGAAGGTCGAGCTGTGACATTTGCAATTGATCGAGAGCGTTTAATCTCCTCTTGAATAACATGAATTTGATGGCGAGCATGGACAACAAACAGTGCAAATGCTGAAACCGGAAGTGTGATGATAATCGGTGACACTAAACCGACAATTGCAAAAATCGAAATGACTATGGAAAGTGCGATTATCGAGGAGAAAAGAATTCTTCGAATTGCTACTTGCTGTTGGCGGCGTTGTGCAATCTCTTCATAATCGGGAGCCGCATTTCCAGAAGTAACACCTACAACTTTCATGGTCTTTTCAAATTTTTCTACTGTGCGACCAGAAACTTCCTCATGGGTAGAAATCCATCGGGGTAGGAAATACGCAATCCACATTCCTACGATGATGAGGTAAATAAGTCCTGATCCCACGAATCCCAACCCTAAAGGTAACAATTGGACTTTTCGGGTATTTCCCCCGTCTCGATGGCTACTTTTTTTGTGAAGTTAGATGCGCGGATTTTCTTTGACGAAGCAGAGATGGTCGCGCCATTGCCCATCAATATGCAAATACCGAGGACGTAATCCTTCAAATACATAGCCAGCTTTTTCGGCAACCCGCTTTGATGCGACATTCTCAGGTCTTAGATTTATTTCGATGCGATGTAAACCAAGTTCCTCTAGCCCATAACGCGTCATTTCCCGTACCGCTCGCGTTGTGAGCCCTTTATTTGCATGGTCTTTATCAATCCAATAGCCAATATGTCCACCGCGATAAGCACCATATGAAATTCCACCCAAAGTGATCTGGCCAATCAACGCACCCTCGAACCACATCGCTAGCGATAACGAACGACCAGCGCGACCTTCTTGTTGGTGATACTTAACCATTTCAAAGAACGTGGGAAGATTTCTATTTTCTTCAGCTATCGGAGATGTCGCTTCCCAAGGAGTGAGCCATTCACGATTATTACGTCGCGTTGCTAACCATGCTCCTCGATCGCGGTATCGCAGCGCTCTTAAAATCAACTCTCCATCCGTGAGGACCAACGGCCAATGCGCAGGCGATGTGCGAGCCATAGTTTTAAGTAAATCGACGTTCGAGAACTAATACGTCGACTTCCTCACCCGCGCGAGCACCAGCGCTATTTTCTGGAATCACAATCAAACCGGTTGCATCCGATAACCCAACCAAGTCACCTTGATTTTCGATGGCGGTAATCAATCGCCTTTGAGGGTTATCCGTTGACAGAATTCCTCTGACAAACGCATGACGACCAGATTCGCTGGCCACATCATTCGTCAACGTCGCCTTAATAACTGGACGATAAATGTCATAGAGGCCCATCATGTTTCGAATCATGGGCCGAATGAATAACTCAGTCGAGATATAAGCAAAAATCGATTCACCAGGTAGTGCTACGACGGGGGTTTGATCAGGGCCAATCGTTCCAAATGCATGTCGGCCAGTACCTTCAATCGTAGGTGCAACTTCACGAACCGAACCGAGTTGTTGCAGAACTGAATAGATCAAATCGAAAGATTCATCGTGACTCTCGCCGCAAATAACGATCAAATCAGCACGGACTAGTTGATCCTCCACAACATCTTTTAATCGCTCTGCCGTTTCCGGGATGGTATGTACTCGATATCCAACGGCACCTGCTTCTTTTACTGCGGTCGTAAGGAGCCACGAATTGGCCTCAAACTCATCTTCTCCGTCGCGGAGTTGAGAGCCTGGTTCCACGAGATCGTCCCCTGCCGAGATAACAACGACTCGTGGTTGGGGGCGAGTTGGAAGATGATCAAGTCCCAATGACGCAGCTAAACCAATTTGAGTTGAACGGATACGAGAGCCCGCTTTCATTACTACTCGATCACCAGATGAGACATCGAGTGCGAGCGTCGCGCCATGTGCATCAAGTAACGGCATATCAAATGCCGCAAGTGGTTTTGCCAAAGCGAGAAGTTCAGTTGCCAGTTCTGCAACCTTCATCGTTTCGCTCATGCCACAACCTTACTTTGTAACTACGATTTTCCTGTGGATTCTAGAAAAGTTGAGTTGCGAACTCGGTTCCGTGAAGAACGGGAATTTCATCATGAAGCCATCGACTGGGATATTTATCAATGGGAACATCTCATCTCCTCAGATGAGTTCACTTCAGCCTCTGTCATTGCAAGTTACATCTCATATGGAACTGAGCCCGACACCTCTCGTATCAATCATGAAATTCTTGCTCATAGTAAAGTACTTGTAGCGCCACGAACTTTGCCAGATAAAAATCTGCAATGGGTCCAGTGGGACGGATCTGAAAGTTCACTTATTCGAAATGGGAATGTGTTCGAACCTCAAGGAGAACCTTTTCTCGGAACTATCGACCTTGTGATCGTTCCCGCACTTCATGTTGATCAACACGGTAATCGACTCGGCCAAGGTGGCGGTTCCTATGATCGAGCCCTGAAGAACTTAAGCGCTTATTCCATAGCGTTGGTCTATGCCGGTGAACTCACAAGTGAAGAAATTCCAAGTGAGCCACATGATTACAAAGTGAATGCTGTAGCAACGCCCGAACTACTAGTTCGTTTTACAAAACAGAATTAAGGTTTCGCGCCATAACCAAACGTTGAACTTGATTGGTGCCTTCGTAAATCTGAGTTAATTTTGCATCGCGCATCATTCGTTCGACGGGATAGTCGCTTACATAGCCATAGCCACCCAGAACTTGAACCGCGTCAGTAGTAACTTTCATGGCAACATCCGTCGCATAGCATTTGGATGCAGCCGAGAAGAAAGTTAAATCGGAAGCTAAATCTTCGCTCTTGCTAGCGGCCGCATATGTAAGTTGGCGAGCAGCTGCGATTTCCATCGCCATATCTGCCAACATGAATTGAACCGCTTGGAAATCAAAAATCGATTTTCCAAACTGTTTACGTTCATGCGCATATTTTGTGGCTACTTCAAATGCTCCTTGGGCGATGCCGAGTGCTTGAGCAGCGATGGTAATGCGGGTGTGATCCAGAGTTTTCATCGCAAGTGCAAAGCCCGCTCCGACCTCGCTTATGCGACGATCATCGCCGATTTCAACATTATCGAAATAAACTTCACG
>CAZZMU010000013.1:0-12236 GCA_964655345.1 uncultured Clavibacter sp. | reverse complement strand
TTTCTGGAGATCCGAAGAAAACGCCGATCTTGTCGCGGAGCTGGTTGATGAAGATAGCGGTGGTCTTGGACTGGCTTAGGGCACCAGTGATTTTGCGGAGCGCTTGGGACATCAAACGAGCTTGAAGACCCATATGTGAATCGCCCATCTCACCTTCGATTTCAGCGCGTGGAACAAGTGCTGCGACTGAGTCAACAACAATGAGATCAAGTGCGCCGGAACGGACCAACATATCCATGATTTCTAGCGCTTGTTCGCCAGTGTCTGGTTGGGAAACTAAAAGTGAATCGATATCAACGCCGAGTTTCTTTGCGTATTCAGCATCGAAGGCATGTTCTGCGTCGATGAATGCAGCGATGCCGCCATTTTTCTGGGCGTTAGCAATCGCATGGAGTGTGAGCGTTGTTTTACCTGAAGATTCAGGTCCGAAGATTTCAATAACGCGGCCACGTGGAAGGCCACCAATTCCAAGAGCCATATCCAAAGTGATGGAACCGGTTGGGATGACTTCGATAGGTGTGGCTGTGCGTTCGCTCATCTTGATGACGGAGCCCTTACCAAACTGACGCTCGATTTGAGCAAGCGCGGTGTCTAGGGCTTTCTGCCGTTCGGCAGAGGGTTTGGATTTATCTTCAGGATCTTTGGCTTCTTTGGCCACAGTCTTGCCTCTCTTCTCTCGTTGTTTGGTCCAGAAGGTACGGATGACCACTGACGGCTGACCTAGTAGGTCGGCGGAAATGTGGAACCGCTCTGGTTGGGTATAACAACTCGCCGTTGTTATGGGAGAAGTCTACCGAACATTTGTTCTAATGACTTTCCAGACACGCCCCGCCTACCGTGTGCCATGGTCGAACTCGCCCCCTTCAACACCCCAAGGCCGGATGAGTACGCCCCCATCCCAAAGCCACTGACCCGTCGGGCTCTCAAGGGCCGCTCTATCCCCGACGGACCGCGTTCAGCGCTTCTCACACTGCGATTCCAGAAAGACACACCGGGATTCATGCGCGCTGCCCGCGACCAATTCGGTGATTGCACATCATTCTTTCTCGGAGGACAACTCTTTATCGGCGCCTTTGCGCCAGAAATGGTCCACGAAGTCACGGTGAGTAAACAGCACCAATTCATCAAGGGCGTGGGCTTTGATCGAATGCGTAAAGTTTTGGGGACGGGGCTTCTAACAAATGAGGAACCGATCCATCTTCGTCATCGACGACTTATGCAGTCACCATTTCATATCAGCAAGATTTCTTCGTACGCCAACACAATGGTCGCTCTGACCCAGAAACATATTTCGCGGTGGCGTGATGGCGATGTGGTCGCCATGGGTCCAGAAATGATGGCTCTTACTTTCGACATTGTTGCCGACATTCTTTTTGGAGCTGACATTTCATCTGATACCAAGAAAGTTCAACGAGCGATGCATATCGCTATTGATCGCATTGAACGAACCATGCTTCCTGGTCTTGATCGGCTCGACAATCTGGGACTTCCTTATTTTCGTAAATTTGGAAGTGCAGCAAATGAACTTCATGAAGTAGCAACGCGAATTGTCAACGATCGAATCGAGAAGGGCATCAAGCGTGATGATCTAATGGGTGTCTTGCTTGAAGCAACTACCCCCGAAGGTGAGAAATTATCGGCTCGCGAAGTTTCCGATGAAACACTAACTCTAATCTTGAGCGGTCATGAAACTACGGCAAATGTTCTGACATGGGTTTTCTCTTATTTAAGCGAACACCCACACTATTGGAAGGGGCTCAGTGAAGAAGCAGAGCAGATCCTGCCGCAAAAAGATGATGAGAACTTTGCACGAATCTTGCTGGCAGCCCCGCTAAGTGGCGCAATTTTCAATGAGGTTTTAAGGCTCTGCCCTCCAGTATGGATTGCTCCCCGGCGTGCTCTAGAGGATGTAACTCTGGGAGGCGTTGATGTTCCAAAAGGCGCTCATGTTCTTGTAAGCCAATATGTGACACATCGCGATCCACGCTATTTCGAATCTCCCGATGAATTCATTCCAGAGCGATGGTTCAATGACTTTGAGAAATCCTTACCCCGCGGCGCGTATTTCCCGTTTGGGGCTGGGACCCGCAAATGTTTGGGAGATCAATTTGCACTTCTCGAAGGTCGAATCATCATCCTAGAGATTGCACGACGAATGCGCCTTTCACTCACCTCCGGTTTTCCCGTAGCTCAACCTCGAGCGACGTATCGTCCCCGCGGCGCAGTTCCAATGAAAGTGATAAAGATTTAATTTGCTTGTTGCAAAAGGAAAGCAATTACATTTTCTCTGCATTCACGCACAAGATCATGGCCATATGGCCAACTTTGAACTTCCCATCCCCGAGATTTGCTTGCTAATTCGAAACTGCGTTTGATGGGACTCGTGACAGAAGCATCATGAAACCATTTTTCTGCATAGATAAAGACCTTTGGAATCTCATCAAATTTTTCTTGATCATAACGAATCGGTTGTAGTTTTGTACCGAGAGGATGGGGATGTGTTCTGGGTTCATAATTCTTCAACCACTCATCAGGAAAAATGTTCAACCCATCAATACTTTTTACCAAAGTACTTTCACGATCGTGTGTGGGCATCAGATCCCATTCGCGTTCCCCACTTTTGGGTAATTGTCCATCCAAATAAATGAGTTTCTTGACCTTTCCTCTGACTTTGTCTGCAACCCCAGTAATTACCATTCCCCCATAACTCCATCCGACCAAGATGACGTCATTTATAGAGTGAGATTCAATGAGCTCCACAACATCGGAAATATGCGTATCGAGGTTTATTGCCCTCGCTTGTATTTCGCCATCGAGCCCAGTAAGAGTTGGCGCATAGACTGAATGTCCATTGTTTATCAATTCGGAAGTAACAGAATCCCAGTACCACCCACCGTGAAAAGTTCCTGCTACAAGTACGAAATTAGCCATGAAATTAGACTAGCAATGCCCAAATTTGGTTTAAAAGAATTTTCATTTTAGTTCGCTTGAAATATCAGGGTTGTTCTTTACTACCGCGCGCCAGATATCTGCAGGTTCCATTCCCATGGCGAGAGCTTGATCGATGCTCTGGCCCCCGAGCTCAGCCATCACAAAATCCTTGGCGTACGACGGCGCCCAATCTGCGCCAAAGTGTTCCGTTAACCGACGACGAAGTTCGGTGATGCGCATTATGAGCGTTACAGAATAGAAGCGAGACGCTCTGCTTGTTGCCGAGAATGCTCATCGGACAACGGGGCAGTTACTTGTCCCATTAACCAACGCAAAATGAGCCCGACTCCAACAACATCTGTTGCAAAGATTCTTGCTAATTCCGAATAAATGTCCACCCAAACTTTATGTTCGCGGGCTGTCAATGCCGCCGCCATAATGTCGCCATCGGTTTGAAGCGCAGTCTGAAGTCCAGGATGACTTGAGATCTCACGCGAAATCAAATACAGCGCCTCTCCGCGCGATTGAGCGATCATTGCAAGAGTAGCGATTCGTTCTAATTCTGTTTCAACGAGCGCAACAAAAACTTCGTGTTTGTCACGGAAATGGTTATAAAGCGACGCACGAGAAACTTGAGCGCGATCAGCAATTTCAATCATATTTGTTCCAGATATTCCGCTTTCGGCCACAAGAGATTTTGCCGCATCCATTATCGCCGCGCGGGTACGCCGATGAATTGTTGATTGATGCTGGTAAGTCGAACGGGAACTTTGTGGACTTACAGACACTGAACTCCCCTAGAAACTATGCCGCGTTAGTATCAACGACAGTAAGTACTGGGGATTCGTGAAGTTTGATTTGGGAAGTTACTTCAACAAGTACGGTGGACAAGGACAGGTTCAAAGCAATACAGATTGAATTGAGAAGTTCAGATGATGCTTCTTTTTGGCCACGCTCTACTTCAGATAAATAACCTAATGAGACGCGTGCCTCTTTTGCGACATCGCGAAGCGTTCGGCTCTGGGCAATGCGAGATTGGCGCAGGGTCTGGCCAATATGCGTGCGGAGAAGAGTCACAGCCAACCCCTTTCGAAACTCGTGCGAAACATTTATTGAACTAGGCCCTAAGGATACGGGCGAAGACCCCTAGCGCGCTTTCTACCGCGCCGCGGCGCACCGCTGTTCGATCACCTTCGAGGGCCAATTTCACTGTTTCTTGATGGTTCGGACCGATAACTGCAAGCCAGACTGTTCCGGCTGGAATCCCATGATGTGCGCCAGGGCCGGCAACTCCCGTAGCAGAAATCCCCCACGTCGTCGCCATTCGTGACTGAATTCCGGCGGCCATAGCAAGGGCTACCTCTTCCGAAACAACTCCATGCGCTTCAATCATTTCACGAGCAACCGAGAGCTCACGAATCTTGATATCAATCGAGTAAGCAACAATGGAACCTTTAAAGATGTGGGATGCGCCCGGAACGCTCACGATTTCTGAGGATAAGGCTCCGCCAGTAAGCGATTCTGCGATGCCGAGAGTTTCATTTCTTTTGGTGAGAGTCGAGACAATTTCTTCTGGAATGTTCATTTCTGTGCTCTCACAACATTTCTAAAATATTCAAAACCAGAAGAGAGTGTAAGGACGATCGCAATTCCTAACAAGATATCCCGTGGAGTATGAAGGACTTCGGGTAGTGGCAACATATAGAAACCTACTGAGAAATTCTGAAGTAAAGATTTAATCTTCCCACCTTTGCTAGCCGCAATCACACCACGTTTGATGACAGCAAAGCGCAAAACAGTTACACCTACTTCGCGCGCAAGTATCACAATCGTGACCCACCAAGGCATCTTCTCAAGGATTGAGAGACCGATGAGCGCTGTTGCGATAAATGCTTTATCTGCGATTGGATCTAAGAGCGTTCCAAAGCTTGAAATCTGATTACGTTTTCGCGCAATTCTCCCGTCAAATACATCGGTCATTCCGACAATAAAAAAGGAACACCACGCGATGATCTGCCATGTTGGGTCATCACCACCATTTTTAAAAAGCGCCCAAGCGCAGAATGGCAAAGCAAGAATTCTTGCGATTGTCAGCGCGTTTGGAAGATTCATAGCGGTTGAGCCACCAGATCTGCGCCAGCAACATCGATAACCACGGCATCAACATAGTCTCCGACTTTAAAGCCTGCATGAGGTCGACCAGGAACGGTAATAAACGTGGAAGTGTCGACTTCGGGTCCTTGATGAGCGGCCCGACCTTCTTGCGTTTCTGCGTCTTCAATCAAGACTCGAACTCGTTCTCCAATTCGTTCAGCAGATCTTTGATTTACCAATTCTTCAGCTATCGCAGTCAGTTTATTTGTGCGCGAAGAAATGATCTCCTCACTAACTTTATTATCGAGTTTCATAGCTTCGGTCTTATCTTCATCCGAATAAGGGAAGACGCCGATCGCATCAAGTCGTGCAGCTTGAACGAAGTCAACTAAGTCTTGAAACTCCTCTTCAGTTTCACCGGGAAATCCAACGATGAAATTTGATCTAATTCCTGAGTCTGGATTAAGCGCCCGAACTTGGGTGAGTAAATGCAGGAATTTTTCGCTGTCGCCAAAACGCTTCATACGACGCAATAAAGTACCTGATGAGTGCTGGAATGAGATATCGAAGTATGGAACGACTTTTTCTGTTGAGACTATTGCTTGTAAAAGCGTGGGGCGAATTTCGGCAGGTTGTAAATAAGAAAGTCTGATTCTCTCAATTCCTTCAATCTTTGATAGTTCTGGCAATAAAGATTCCATGACCCTTAGATCACCAAAGTCCTTCCCGTATGAAGTGGTGTTCTCACTTACGAGAAAGATTTCGCTGACTCCATTTTCTGAAAGCCAACGCGCTTCATCAATGATTTCTGTGGGGCGTCGAGATACAAAGGCGCCGCGAAATAATGGGATTGCACAGAATGTGCAGCGCCGATCGCAACCTGAGGCGATCTTCAGCGGCGCCATCGGAGAGTTCCCTAAACGCTTTCGCGAAAAAGCGCTTCCTTGTCCCATAGAACTTTTAACTTCTTGGCGCGCAACAGGTGAGATTGGAATGATTGTTCGGCGATCTTTGGGGGTGTGCGCTTCGCGCTTTTCACCGTCGAGAATCTTTCTTAGCCGAGTTGAAATGTCGGCGTAGTCATCGAAACCAAGAATGGCATCAGCTTCTGGCAGAGCCTCAGCCAGCTCTTTTCCGTAGCGTTCCGCCATACATCCAACGGCGACCACCGCTCGGACAGTGCCATCTGCTTTCAATGAATGGGCTTCCAATAGCGCATCTACCGAGTCTTTCTTTGCGGATTCAATAAAGCCACAAGTATTCACAACGGCTATATCGGCTGACGATGGATCATCGACCAGCGTCCAACCATCAGCAGCAAGGCGACCTGCTAATTCTTCAGAATCAACATCGTTGCGGGCGCAACCTAATGTAACGAGCGCGACCGTGGTGGGCTTTGACACCTCGTTATTCTATAGAAGCTTAACCTTGATTACTTGCTTGCGGACCAAATTCAAGACGAACGACTTCGCCAACTCTGCCTGGGACTCCAAGATCTTCGCCATTCACCGTTAAGTTGATCGCTCCCGCATTACCAATCACAACGTACAACAACTGATTATCTGTGTAGGTACGTTCTTCACCTTGTCGTATGCGCCCACTGAACAACGTAGTGCCAGTGCTATCACTAACCGCAACCCACGAGAGACCATTTACTCCCTTAAGTTGTATTTCAACACCATCAATTTTCTTCGCGACGGGAGATTCTTGATTTGATGACGAAGACGAAGGTGATGTGATCGTTGTTGAAGAATTATTGCTGGACGAGAGTATCCCGACACCAACTAACGCAAAAGCAAAGACTCCTGCAGCAACTCCGCTGAGTGCTTTCCACGAGAGAGGTTTGCGCTCTTTCGTTGCTGGCGTGGCGCTTGTGTCATTTAATAAGTCTCGAATTGATTTACTTAAAGGGATCGTTTGAGATTCAAAAGCAAGAAGAATTTCGGTGTCGCCCACTCCGCAGACGCGAGCAATGGTACGAATGTGTCCGCGAGCATACGTCGGACCACCACATGTATTGAAATTATCGCGTTCAAGATCTTCAATCACAGATGCTGGAATTCTGGTGCGCGCAGAAAGTTGTTCGATTGTCAGACCTGCTGACTTGCGAACTTCTTTGAGTCGTAATCCGACGGACATTTGCGCCTCACATGTGTGGGAAGGGAGGCAAATTGTACGAGCCTTATGCGTCGATGGACAACCCGTATCTCACGCGCGTAAGCGCATTAACCCCTGCGAATCACCCTTGAATAACTTCAAGCACCGAAGCTAGATCTTCTTGTTTTACTAAAACTACTCGCGCCTTTGAGCCTTCTGATGGTCCAACAATTCCACGGCTCTCCATGAGATCCATCAACCGCCCCGCCTTTGCAAAACCGACGCGCAGTTTTCTTTGCAACATGGATGTAGAACCAAATTGAGTACTAACGACAAGTTCAATTGCTTGAATCAACAACTCTTTATCATCGCCAATGTCGTCATCGCCTGAGCGCGCACTAACTACAGGTTTGAGGATATCTTCACGATAAACCGGTTTTAACTGTGATTTAACATGGCTAACCACCGACTCAATTTCGCGTTCCGAGACATACGCACCTTGAATGCGCATTGGTTTGCTGGCGCCCATAGGAAGGAAGAGTCCATCACCTTGTCCAACAAGTTTTTCCGCACCAGGCGTATCAAGAATAACTCGTGAATCTGCCAATGAAGATGTAGCAAAAGAAAGTCGCGATGGCACATTTGCTTTTATCAATCCAGTGACGATATCAACGCTGGGTCGCTGAGTTGCAATTACTAAATGAATTCCTGCTGCACGTGCTAATTGAGTTATGCGAACGATGCAATCTTCCACATCGCGAGCTGCGACCATCATCAAATCAGCTAACTCATCAATGACAACGAGCATATAGGGATACGGTTCGAGAGGTTGGTCAGCGCCTTCCTTTGCAACAACTTTTCCGGCACGCACTGCTTTATTGAAATCATCAATATGTCGGAAGCCGTAGGTTGAGAGATCGTCGTATCGCAGATCCATTTCTCGAACTACCCAAGCCAACGCTTCTGAGGCCTTTTTCGGATTAGTAATAATCGGCGCGATGAGATGTGGAATTCCATCGTAAGCATTGAGTTCAACGCGCTTTGGGTCAATCAAAATCAATCGCACATCATTCGGGGTTGCGCGCATCAAAATAGAGGTAACCAGCGAATTAATCATCGAAGATTTACCTGCGCCTGTGGCCCCGGCAACTAATAAGTGAGGCATTTTCGCCAGATTCGCACAGATAAAGTTACCTTCGACATCTTTTCCAAGTGCAATCACCATTGGATGATGATCGTTTCCTGCGACACTAGATCGAAGCACGTCGCCAAGTGAAACAATCTCACGATCACTATTAGGGATTTCAATTCCTACTGCAGATTTTCCAGGAATCGGAGAAAGTATTCGTACATCACTGCTTGCAACAGCATAGGCAATGTTTTTACTAAGGGCGGTAATCGCTTCTACTTTGACACCAGAACCAAGCTCTACTTCATATCGAGTGACAGTCGGGCCGCGCATGAATCCAGTAACTTCGCAATCAATCTCAAACTGAGCGAAGACTTCGGTAAGAGCCGCGACGACCTGGTCGTTGGCCTTGGTTTTTCCTTTTGTGGGAGGCGTAGTCCGAAGCAATTCCATTGAAGGTAATTCGTAGGAATCACTTGATGAGAGAACTAATTGGACCGGTCGAGCGGGCTTTGTGGGCGCTTCTTTCTTTACCGGAATCGGTTGCGTAATTTCTGTTGTGAACTCTTCGTCAAAACTCTCTTCGTCGATTTCTTCTTCATCTTCATCTTCGTTATTTGAGAACTCTTGGACTAATGGAGTTTCAAAAGGAGGAGTATCGGCGATCTCAAACTCCTCGGCTCTACGTTCCCGTCGCTCCTCTAAGGCCGAACCAACTTTAGAGCTGGCACCCGTAACCAAATTCTTCATTACTTCGATGATTCGCGAGAAAGGAGTTGCGGTAATAACGAGCGCGCCAAACACGAGAGTAAGCACAAGTATTGGTATCGCAAGCAGATCTGTGACAAGTGCGACCAAAGGGGTGGAGATTGCATATCCAATCCATCCCCCGCCTTCTCTCATGGCTGTGGCGCCAGTATTGATGGAGGTTGGATTAATGATGTGGATCAATGCAGTTGAACTAAAAATTAGAAGCAATGAGCCAATCGTGATTCGACCCGTGGCCGCTTTATCTTCTGGCGCACGGAAAAGTCGAAGCGCAAAATAACCGAAAAGTATTGGTGTGAGAATTGCAAGTCTTCCTACTGCGCCATAGAAGAAGGAATACGAGGCTCGTCCAAACCAGTTATCGAGATGCCACCATGATGTAGCGGCTGCAATAAGTGCGACAATAAATAGTAATAAACCAAAACCATCTCGTTGGTGTTCGGGTTCTAGATCTCTCGCACCGCGAGTGACAAATCGAATAGAGGCGCCGAGAGCTTTTGCAAAAGACCGCCATATCGCGCCGACAGCGCGACTAATTGCCGCGATGAGTCCGGAGCCTTTGCGCGAGGAATTCTTCTTTGCCACAACGAAAAATCGTATTAGAAACGAATTTTTTCAACCGAGAGGCGCGCCGCGAGAGGTTGTGGTTACTAGACCTCTATAACAACAGGAACGATCATGGGACGACGGCGATGTTCTTCGCCGACCCAACTACCAACTGTCTTGCGAACAACTTGTGAAAGTTGGTGTGTGCCGTTTATACCACCAGCAACTGCGCCAGCAAGGGCTCGTTCAATTCTTCCTTTTACTTCTTCAAATAGCGCTAAGTCCTCAGCAAACCCGCGGGCGTGAATATCTGGACCGGCAACAATTTTTCCAGTTTGAGAATCAATGACGACAATGACAGATATGAAACCTTCTTCGCCCAAAATGCGCCGATCTTTTAGCGACGCTTCTGTGATATCTCCAATGCTCTGTCCATCTACATAGACATATCCAACAGGAACAGCGCCAACAACGTTGGCTTTCCCATCAGCAAGATCAACAACAACTCCGTTATCAACGACAACAGTATTTGAACGTTTAACCCCTGTGGAGATTGCAAGTTCAGCATTAGCTTTCATATGACGCCATTCGCCATGAACTGGCATCACATTCTTTGGCTTGACGACGTTATAGCAATAGAGGAGTTCGCCGGCTGCGGCATGTCCCGACACATGTACCAGTGCATTTCCTTTATGTACAACTTTCGCTCCAAAGCGTGTGAGTTCATTGATAACGCGATATACCGAATTTTCGTTTCCTGGTATTAATGAGGACGCAAGGATCACGGTATCGCCGGCTCCAACTTTTATTCGATGGTCACCATTAGCCATTCGCGATAGGGCTGCAAGTGGTTCACCTTGAGAGCCAGTGCAGATTAAAACAATCTTTTCTCCGGCATCATCAATCTCATCAATGTCAATCAATGTATTAGGAGGTATATGGAGATAACCCATCTCACCCGCCAGTGACATGTTGCGCACCATAGATCGCCCAACAAAGGCGACTTTTCGTCCATGGGTATAAGCGATGTCGATGACTTGTTGGATGCGATGAACATGGGAAGCAAAAGAAGCAACAATGACGCGTCGCTCAGTTCCACCAATCACTCGATCCAAAACCGGCATGATTTCACGCTCTGATGTAGTGAAACCTGGAATATCGGCATTCGTGGAATCAACCATGAAGAGATCAACTCCAGATTGACCCAGTGAAGCAAAGCGAGCTAAGTCCGTAGTTCTTCCATCAAGAGGAAGTTGATCCATCTTGAAATCTCCGGTGTGCAGTACAACTCCTGCTGGCGTTTTAATGACGACCGCAAGGGCATCTGGAATCGAGTGATTGACTGCAACAAACTCCAAATCAAATGGACCAACTTTTCGATTTTGTCCTTCTCTTACTTCAACCGAGATTGGCGAGATGCGACGTTCCTTCAATTTTCCTTTTGCAAAAGCCAGAGTGAGAGCAGAACCAATGACTGGAATATCTTCTCTTTCACGCAACAAGTAACCAAGTGCACTTATGTGGTCTTCGTGACCATGAGTTAAGAAGACAGCAACAACATCACGAAGTCGTTCGCGAATGTATGAAAAATCAGGGAGGATGAGATCTACACCTGGTTGAGTTTCTTCCGGAAAAAGTACTCCGCAATCAACGATAAGCAATTGGCCCTCATATTCGAAGACCGTCATATTGCGGCCAACTTCACCTAATCCCCCTAACGCAACAATGCGTAGAGTTTTAGATGGAAGTTGTGGCGGCAACCCGAGATCGGGATGCGGATGATTCATTAGTTAACTTTCACGCCACCGGCGCGAAGATCCTCTCGTAGTTGGGAAATTTGAGATTCAGTGGCATCAACAAGAGGTAAGCGAACTTTTCCTCCAGGAAGGCCCATCATTGTGAGCGCTGCTTTCGTGAGAATTGCTCCTTGTGTGCGGAATGTGCCTGTGTACACGGGAAGGAGTTTCTGATGAATTTCAAGAGCTTTCTGGGAGTTACCGTTAAACCAAGAATCCAACATCATGCGAAGATCCGCGCCGACTGTGTGGCCACACACTGAAACAAAGCCGACCGCTCCGACTGAGAGAAGTGGCAAATTCAAGATGTCGTCGCCAGAATAGACCGGAATACCGCAACGTTTAATAACCCACGACGTTGACGCTACATCACCTTTTGCATCTTTTAACGCGACGATGTTTGGGTGCGCAGCTAATTTCACAATCGTGTCAGGTTCGATCGCAACTCCCGTGCGACCCGGTATGTCGTACAACATCACCGGCACCTTTGTGGCATCGGCCATGGCTCGGAAATGCGCTTCAATTCCTGCTTGGGGAGGCTTGTTGTAATAAGGAGTCACAACAAGAAGACCGTCTGCACCAGCGTCTGCTGCCATCTCGGCCTGTTCTACAGAATGTGAAGTTTCATTGTTGCCAGCCCCGGCAACAACTTTTGCTTTTCCAGCGACCGCCTTGCGTACAACTTTGATGATTTCAATCTTCTCTTCATCGCTTGTGGTTGGGGCCTCACCTGTAGTTCCGTTTACGACAATTCCGTCGTGGCCGGTAGAAACTAAATGTGCCGCAAGTTTTTCTACTCCAGCCCAATCAATTGATAAATCATCCTTGAATGGAGTGATCATTGCGGTCAATAAACGACCGAATGGCGCCGGAAT
>CAZZMU010000012.1:0-13471 GCA_964655345.1 uncultured Clavibacter sp. | reverse complement strand
CATTTCTGCAAGATTAATCTTCTTCATTCCCAACATGGCTTGAGTGGCGCGTTGCGCACCTTCATGATCACTACCCCCAAGATATTGATTCATCTCTGGCGAAATGACCTGCCAAGAAAAACCAAATTTATCTTTGAGCCATCCACATTGACTTTCCTGGCCGCCATCTGCAGTCAGCAAATCCCAATATCGATCGATTTCATCTTGGTTACTACATGGAATTTGAAGTGAGACTGCCTCTGAAAATGTGAATTGCGGTCCACCATTCAATCCGATAAATGGACGCCCAAAAATCTTGAAGTTTACGACTATCTCTTCACCTTGCTTATTGCCTGGAGTATCTGTTGGAGCAATCCAATTATCTGCTAATTCACTGTTGGGAAAGATACTTGTGTAAAACTCGGCTGCTTGTCTGGCATTCCCGTTGAACCATAGGCACGTTGTTAATTCCATAAGAGAAATATACAGCGCTATTTCTTATTCTTTACCGAGGTCAAACTTGACTGTGACTCTGTCATCCAATTCAATCTTGAGTGCTTTACGTACAGCATCCTTTAATGGAATGAAATACACACCTTCTTTAGGAATGATCGCAGTTTGGAAAGTAATGCCTTTAATTTTTCCGTGGATATGAATTACGCCCCACCCATAAGACAAAGCTCGAGATCGTTCACGAATACGTGCCGAGAGTTGAGGAGAAGTTGAAACAAAGTAAAACGGGGCCGGACCCCGCCACTCAAACACTCTTCCTGAGCACCTAAATTCCAAAGCTCTATCCTTTAAATGTTATCTTCTTGCGTCGCATCTCCATGATAATCAATTGTGAAGCCTTTGGTCCCATTGCATGAATATGCATAAAATCTTTTCGGGTCCATTTTCTAAGATCCGTAAGGGTGAAAAGCTTGTTATCAACTAATCCACGTCGGGCTGGGGCGGCGACACCTATAGATTTCCAATATTGATCCAATTTTGAATACTTCGAAATATCTATTTGTCCGGTCTTGATTGGACACTGGGAAATGCGAGCCCTGATTAATTTCTTTAATAAGGTCTTCGACAGTGGTTTATCAACTGGAACGTGAATGGCACTTTTGGTTGTGGAGTAATTCTTCAATTCTTGTGGGAAAAGCTTCACTATTGACCCACTAAATGGGTAATAACCGACATGGTTTTTCGCATGCAATATTCCAGCAATGATATTTCCATCGACTTTAAAAGCAGGCATTCCGTAGCTCACCACTTCTTCGGCTTCGGGAACGATGCTTAATATCGTTCTCCGCATTGCGAGCATCGTTTTTTTATGTGGTTGCGGGGCCTTGTTGTAAATAGCGTTGGCCGCAGATTTTTTGGATATCGCCACGAAGTAAATTTACCCTCATGCGCCTCATCAGAAAGTCAGCCTTGAAGTAGAGTTCGGGCATGGGTACTTTTCTGTATGTCCTTGGAGTGTTTCTTCTCTGTTTGGCGTGGGGATGGGGATTCACAAGCTTGATTGATAAGGATTAAAAATGTCAGATTCAGATTTCAAATGTCCGTGTGGTTGCCCACCAGATAATTGCACCTGCTGCTGCTCAAAGCCCCAAGGTTGTGGTCATCGCCCCGCAGGAAATAGATAGTTGCCTGCTAAGAATCACGATCGCGCTTCTCACTTCCCGAAGATAGAAGCTAAATACGGCCAGCCTATGAAATATTGGTTTGGCATTATGAAAGATCTTGCTGATCGTAAATACCCCGAACAAGTCGCATTTCTCCGAGAAGAGCATGGTTTTAGTCAGGCACACGCAAATGCGCTTGTTATGTACTCTCGAGGGTCGAAGAGTTCAAGGCGTTTCGACAGTTTTGATTCGTTCCTAGAGAAGCTTGATCCCGTGAAACAAAAGACAGTGAAGAAGATTTTTAGAGCAATTAAAAAGAAATATCCAAAACTAGAGCTTGTCATTGCATGGAACCAGCCCATGCTGAAAAAAGACAAAGCCTACTTATTTGGTCTTTCGGTTTTGAAAAATCATATTTTGATAGCACCATTCAATGCTGCGGTGTTGAAGGAAATGAAAAAGGACTTAGTCGATTACAAGGTCAATAAGAAAACTGTTCAGGTTCCAGTGGATTGGAAAGTAGATGAGAAGCTGTTGCACAAAATGATTGCGCTGAACCTGAAAAGTTTAAAGAAATAGATTACTTTGTAAGAGGGCCCAGTAGATAAGAATTTAGACGTTGTGCTGGACTGCTTTGATTCGCGTGTTGGCCATTAAACGAATTCGTACCGTCTACTCCACATAATGCACGAATTGCAGCTGCACCGCCGGGATGTGAAAAAATCCAGTTAGTAAGGTCGTAAACATTTCCATCGATAACCGACCAGCATTTCGCACTGGAATTATTTGCTCTGACTTGTTCCATCGTGTACGTCACCGTTGTCGCAGTAGGGGTTGGAGTAGGGGTTGGAGTAGGTGTTGGAGTCGGAGTCGGAGTAGGAGTAGGAGTAGGAGTCGGAGTCGGAGTCGGAGTCGGAGTCGGAGTTCGTGTGGGTGTGGTTGTTGCTGTTGGAGTGGGCGAGGTTGTTGCTGTTGGAGTGGGTGAGGGAGTTGGCGTCGGGTTTGCGGCAATCTTGATCGCTACGCCCTTACTCCAAACCAAATTCTTGCCAGACTTAATACACGTGAATTTTTTGCCCTGATAAATCTGAGTGATCTTCAATTTCGTACATTTCGCTCCTGGGATCGGGGCCTTTGCGTGAGCGGCAGGAGACAGCGCAAGGGTTGTAATAAGTGCAAAGAAAACGAATCGTGCGCGATATCTCATAAGAGGCTCAAGGGTAAGTGAAAGCGATGCTTTACGCGAAAGATAGAAGTCTGAGAGTTAGCCTAAAGTAGGGCAGTGATGAAAGCTTCAAAATCGGCTCAAGAGAAACTACTAGCGCTACAAGCGCTTGATTCTTCGCTTATTCAATTAGATCACAAAGCCAAGAATCTTCCAGTCTCACGAATTCTTGACGAGAAAACCATTGCATTTGCAACGGCCCGTGACTTATGTGTTGCTGCCGAGACAGAAAAAAGTGACATCAAACATGAGCTTTCAAAGTCTGAAATAGATGTTGAGCAAGTTGTCTCGCGCATAGAACGAGATGAAAAAAGGTTAGCCTCAGGTCAGGGTTCTCCAAAAGAGTTGGAACAACTTCAACATGAACTTGGTTCTCTAGCAAAAAGGCGTGCGGAGCTAGAAGAGATTGAGTTAGAAGTTTTAGTGAGAATCGAAGCTCTAGATCAAAGAATTACTTCGCTGGCCAAGGAACGCGACGTACTTCATGAAGAAGTCATTAAGTATTCGCGTGAAAAAGAGACTGCTCTCGAAGAAATCACTCGCGCAATAAATTCAACTCTTAATGATCGGTCTGCTTTAGCAAGTGAATGTGAGCCGGAGCTACTAGCCCTGTACGAAAAAATTCGCACAAGTGCCGATGGAATTGGGGCTGCTCGCCTTCATGCCGGCCAATGCCAAGGATGTAATCTCACAATCAATGCCGCGGATTTAAGCAAAATCAATGCGCTACCGGACGATGAAGTTGTACGTTGCGAAGAATGTCGTCGCATCTTGGTGAGAATGTAACTATGGCGCGTGCGTTGGTTGTTACTGCAGATGGAGGATCCCGAGGCAATCCGGGCCCCGCAGCCTACGGAGCGGTTGTGTTTGAAGGCGAGAAAGTGCTTGCTGAAGTATCGGGAAAAATTGGTATTGCCACCAACAACGTTGCGGAATATCGAGGACTTATTGCGGGTCTTGAAGCAGCCCATGACATCGATCCAAATGCACATATTGAAGTTCGTTTAGATAGCAAACTGGTAGTAGAACAGATGAGTGGAAAATGGAAAATTCGCCACCCAGAAATGCGTGAACTAGCCCTACAGGCGAAGAAAATTCATGCCCATGAACTTCTGAAATTTGTCTGGGTACCTCGTGAATCGAATAGTCATGCCGATCGTTTGGTAAACGAAGCGCTAGATGGCGTCATCGCAAGTGCTAAAGAGCCAATTCAATTGAACTATCTGACTGAGCGATTAATTTCGAGCGAAGTGCCCACAACAATTTATTTGGTACGCCACGGCGAAACTCCCTTAACTCCATTTAGAAAGTTTTCGGGAGACGGCCCACTCAATCCTGCACTCACGGCAAAAGGATTATTGGAAGCAGATCTCGTCGCACAAGAAATTGCAAAAATTCAACCAGATGCGCTGATTACATCCCCATTACAACGGACTCGTCAAACCGCTGAAATAATTTCGAAAGCCACCGGATTGCCCATAAGTGTGGATGCCATTTGGACTGAATGTTCATTTGGAGTTTGGGATGGAATGTCGATTGATGAAGTACGCGAAGCATTTCCAGAAGAATATGCTCATTGGCTTGCAAGCACGTCGTATGCACCACCCGAAGGTGAGTCATACGAATCAGCGATGGCTCGCGCACTTCAAGGCTTACTTGGCCTGGTTGATGAATATCCTGGAAAGAAAGTTTGTGTAGTCACTCATAATGGCATTATTAAGACTGCATTAGCGGCGGCAATGAAGGTAGATTCAACCGCGATTTTCAACATTGATGTCTCACCATGCAGCATTTCAACGATCTCGATATGGCCATCAGATTTATTGATGGCAGTCCGCTCCAGCAATGAACGAGGCCATCTCCGTTAATTCAATTGTGAGTTAGTTACCTGGGCTCACAGTCGACATATTGAAATCTTTGAAAACCAAAGGTGGGACTGCCATGTTTGTGACATCGCCTGCCCATTCACGAGGTTGTGTCCATACACTCGTACCAGCGTGAGAAATTCGCGAAAGCAAGCTAACGGGGGAGTCGTTCCAACGGAAGTTATTTGTGGCACCTTGAACTTCACCATTTTTGACGTAATACACGCCATCACGCGTGAGCCCGGTCAGCAAAAGTGAATTTGGGTCAACCATTCGGATGTACCAGAGCGTTGTGAGTAATAGCCCGTGTTCAACTTTTTTCACGAGATCTTCAAGTGAACCTTGTCCGCCTTCAACGTTCATAATCAAGTTGTCACCAATCGGCGTATAAGGCAATGAAGTTAATTTGGCACTTGCTCTTGTTTGGACAAGTGCTTGCAGAACTCCGTCGGAGAACCAATCAACTCTCGGTAGTTTCTGGCCATTATCAAATACTGATGTGAAAGGGCTGCTGGCTGATGCAGAAACGAATGGCGCTCCTGAAAGTTGCGGGTGAGAAGAATCGCTGAATAGCTGGAGCGCGACATTCGATAGTTTTTCTCCAACGCGAGTCCCGCCGCCTTTCTTAGAGAAAACGCTCTGGCCTTCGAAGGCATCGCGCGCTCCAGAAACCCACATCATGTAGACATATAAATCAGCAACAGAGCCTGAAGGTAAGACGGTGTCGTATCGCCCAGCGGGGAGATCAATCTTTTTCTCTTGCCATGCCAAGCGTTGACGGATGTTCTTATCGATATTTGCTACCGAAACATTTGAAAAATCATGGGTTTCAATTCCATCCCATGTGGAACGTGAGCGAGCATGAGATTTACCGGTCATTTCAACGCGGCCGACCGGAGAATCATGTCGAAGCCTCATGCCACCCTTAGAACCAACCCAGATTGTTTGGTGAGTGTGTTCGGCATAACCGAAAAGTTCGATCGCATCGCTTTGAGAACGACGCATCATCTCGCCTAGTTCAGGTGCGAATTTCGCAAATACATCTGGCCCCGTTGGATTGTGGGGAGCGCGCCAATCGCCAAAGGAAACATCTCTGGCAAGTGGTGCGTAATCTTCAGCTGGCCCCGAAGCAAGCGCTGCTGATTTGGCCTCAGAGAGAAGAGCATCAACATCACTTTCATCTACATTGGTGCGAGTTACTGCGCCAGCTGCCATCGATTCATTCATCGCAATAAACGCAATGACGGTAACGCTTCTTTCTTGTATTACTCCATTAGTTGTGAGAGTGCTGCTTGCCCATCTTAAGTTAGCTTGTGTTTTATCTTTGACGACAACGATGCAGTCATCAGTTGTGGAGCGAGAGAGAATTTTCTCAATCAGATCTTGTGCTGAAATCATTTGCCAGCCTCCGCAACTGTATTGAGAACATTTATCTTGTCGAATACTGCGGCCGGGCAACCGTGGCTTACAGCAGCGATTTGACCAGGTTGCGCTTTACCGCAATTGAATGCGCCACCAAGTACGTAAGTAGATGGACCGCCAACAGCTTTCATAGCGCCCCAGAAATCTGTGGTTGTTGCTTGATAAGCAACATCCTTGAGCTGTCCGACTATCTTTCCATTCTTAATACGGTGGAATTGCTGACCAGTGAATTGGAAGTTGTATCTCTGCATATCGATTGACCAGGATTTGTCACCCAAGATATAGATGCCATCTTCTACTGATTCAATTAACGAATTAAGAGTTGGTCCTTGTGGATTGGCTTGTAGCGAGACATTAGGCATTCGCTGGATTGGTACATGAGCCGGAGAGTCAGCGAAAGCACAACCATTACTTCGAGATTGATTCACGCGGGCAGCAATACGACGATCTAATTGGTAGCCCACCAGTACGCCGTCTTTGACGATATCCCAGCGCTGTGCAGCGACACCTTCATCGTCCCAACCGACCGTGCTTAATCCATGTTCTGTATTGCGATCACCTGTGACATTCATCAGAGCAGATCCATATTTAAGAGTTCCGAGTTTGTCCGGCGTCGCAAATGAAGTTCCTGCGTAATTCGCTTCGTAACCAATGGCTCGATCTAGTTCAGTGGCATGTCCGATAGATTCATGAATCGTCAACCAGAGATTTGAGGGATGAATCAGTAGGTCATACCGACCAGGTTCTACCGAAGGCGCTTTTACTTTCTCCTCGAGAAGTGTTGGGAGTTGGTCTATTTCAGAATCCCAGTTCCAAATTGAATTTCCCATCCATTCCCATCCATAGGCCGCGGGTTGGGCCAGCGTTCGCATCGACTCAAATCCATGTGCGCCAATTGAAATCGCTTCAATCTGAGTTTGAACGCGAACCCGTTGTTGAGTAGTGCTGGTTCCTGCAGAGTCTGCATAATGTTTCTGTTCTTTCACATACATTGTGTGTGCACTCGTGTGATTGACAGATTTAGAAGATAAAAGTTTGGAACTAAGTGAAGCTAATCGCTCTTTCTTCTCTGAATCTGAAACGTGAAAAGGATCTATCTCGTAAGCAGAAACCCAACTCTTCTTTGAATACACAGGTTCAGGAGCTAAAGCAATCTCTTCTGTAGATAGAGGCTTTGATGTTTTCGCCATCGCCACGGCGGTATGAGCTAGCTTTGTAGCAGAATCAATGGAAACATCTGGTGACGATGCAAATCCCCATGCGCCATTGACAATCACGCGCACACCAATTCCAAAATTCGTTTCATCGCTCTGGGTTTCAGGTTTTGCATCACGTAACGAGAGATAACCCGTTCTTGTTCTCTCAATTCTTACGTCAACATGTGATGCACCAAGAGATTGTGCAGAAGCAATCGCGGCGCTGGAAACCGAGTCAAGTGGCAAAGCCAAGAAATCTGCGTCAACAGAGTGAGGCAATGTAAGTTCCAATCTCAAGAAGGGCGGGGCCTAAGGGTACGTATTTGAGGCAAGATTCGCATCCAGCCTCGATATTGATTGAAACTGGCTCACAAAATAAGATGTGCGGCTCGGACATCATCCCCGATGCCGAAACTGGAGCCGGCGACTTCGAAGAGTCGGTTCTGGAACCCTCGAAAAGAAAGAAGTACGTAAATAATGAAGAAACCCTCAATGATCGTGCGTGGCGGTGCAGTTCTTGCAGCTGTAGCACTCGCACTCACCGGGCAGATCATGCCTGCGAAGGCTGCTTCGACAACATTTACTGATTGCTATCTGTACGCAGCGGGAGAGCCAGATTTTATTGATCCGGCGCTCACGAGCACACTTGTCGGTGCTAATGCCGCAATCATGTTGTACGACGGTCTTACCGAAACTGACGCAGACGGCAAACTAGTTGGAGCCGTCGCAGAAAAGTGGACCACTAAGGACAAGGGACTTACTTGGGTATTTACTCTCAAGAAAGGTCTTAAGTTCTCCAATGGAGAAGAAGTTCTACCTTCTTCTTTCGTTGCTGGTTGGAAGCGCGCAGTAGATCCAAAGCTAGCTTCTGAAGTTGCATATCACTCATACTTCATCGCAGGTATGGAGGATTACAACACCGGTAAGGGTGCGTTCCCAGCCGCAAGCGTTGTCGCAAATGACACTGCTCGTACTTTGACAGTAAAGATGGTCTCAGCAACAACTGATTGGCCCTCAATTGTCAGCCACACAGTTTTCTCACCAATTCCAAAGTCAATGGAAGGTGCTTCAGCTAAGGTTGAAGAAGATGGAACCAAACTTGTTGGAAATGGTCCATTCATGTTGGACAAGGCGATCACAAAGCGCGCAGGTGGCGAAATTGTGATGGTCCAAAATCCAAACTATGGTGGCAAGAAGCCAACACTCACAAAGATTACGTTTAAGATTTCATCAGACGTAAACGCTGCTTATAACGCATTTGCCTCAGGTCAGTGCGATAACGGTCCAATCCCAGCAGGTCGCTACACCGAACTTCTCGGTAAGTGGGGAACCAAGGGCTTCAAGACCACTCTCGGAACAGACTATTGGGGCTTCAACTGGGAAGATCCAGTTGTAGGTGGCACCAAGAACAAGCTGATTCGTAGCGCTATTGCAAAGGCTATTGATAAAGACCAAATCTCAACCGTTATTTATCAAGGCACTCGTAAGCCAACAAGTGGACTTCTACCTCCAGGACTTCCTGGCTACAAAGCAAATCAAGGTTTGAATTCAAGCCGCGATGTTGCTGGCGCGAAGGCAGATTTCGCACAATGGAAGAAGCTTGGCAACTCACTCAAGTCTCCAATCCGCCTCTCCTATAACGATGGCGCTGGATGGGACAAGGTCGCTGCAATCATCATTGCTAACCTTAAAGAAGTTGGTATTGATGCGAAGCTAGATCCATTCCCAGCGGATGGAACATACTTCTCGAAGATGCGTAAAGGACAGGGTCAGATGATTCGTGCTGGTTGGTTCGCCGACTATGCAATTGCTGACAACTTCCTCTTCCCGTTGTTGCACTCAAAGTCAATCGATGGTGACAACCTCGAGCGCTACAAATCAGCAACGTTCGATAAGTTGGTAGATGCAGCACGTGCCTCCACAAACAAGGCAGTTGCTGACGCTAGCTATCAGCGTGCTGAACGCCATGCACTTGTAAACGATGTAGTCATCGTTCCTACAGTAAACCGCGGAATTGCTTCCGTTGTTGGTGCAAGCGTCCAGACATATCCAATTACCCCACTAGGCATGGTCTTCTTCGACGAAGTCAAGTTGGGATAAAGATCTTTAATTAGATCTTGATGTGAAAGTGAAGGGCCGATGATTCGGTCCTTCACTTTTCACTTGTATTGAAGAATATTTCTAAGGGAGCGATTTCCAATGATCACTTACACGATAAGACGACTTCTTCAGTCGCTGATTGTCGTGTGGGCTGCCACAACGTTGATGTTCGCGCTTTTCTTTATCATTCCTGGTGATCCAATATCTCTTAAGAGTGGTGAAAAAGCTCTTCCTCCAGAAATTCTTGCGAATATCACCGAGAAATATGGCCTAGATCAACCAGTCACCACGCAGTATTTTCGCTTTTGGAACAATTTGCTACACGGCGATCTCGGTTTTTCTTACAAAAATGAGGACTCTGTAAATTCGATTTTGGCTGATGGCTTATCTACCAGCGCTCGACTTCTATTTTGGGCGGCATTAGTTCAGATTCTGATTGCTTTTTCAGTTGGATTTATCAGCGCTGTTAAGCGCGGATCATTGGGAGATCGCGCCGCAACAGTATTTACGGTTGGAGTTCAAGGAATTCCAGTCTTCGTCTCAGGTCTTTTAGCCCAGTACTTCTTTGGAGTATTGCCATTTCAGCTTGAAATAGATTGGTTGAACTTCTTTAAACCCTGGCCGACAGAATGGAAATTTGCTGTCATTCCAACAGAAGGTTGGAAGGGAATTGTCCTTCCCGCTTTTGTAGTCGCCCTCGTGGATGCCGCATTCATTGCCCGAATGCTTCGGTCGTCATTGCTGGAAGTTTTACGCGCAGATTACATCCGCACTGCTTTTGCTAAAGGTTTATCTCCAAGAAGAGTCTGGATTCATCACGCGCTTCGTAACGCTTTAATTCCAGTCGTAACAGTTTATGGAACCTCAGTAATTGCAATCTTCGGCGTCGCAGTCCAAACTGAAAAAGTATTCTCACTTCCTGGCATGGGTTCCACCATCGCAGATTCTGCACTCTCTCAAGACGCTCCTGTCGTTCTTGGATTATCAGTTGTGGTAATTGCTTTTGGAGCACTGATAAATCTCATTGTTGATCTCAGTTACGCGCTGATTGATCCGCGAATCAAGATTGAAGGCAAGGCGGTGACCTCGTGAGTTTGAATGAAAAATCTAAAACTGAATCTTTGAGTTATTGGCAAGATGTTCGCAAGAGATTCTTCTCCAACAAGGTCTCGATCGCTGGTTTGGCAATCTTGGTATTTCTCATTGTTATGGCGATTTTTGGCCCACTTATGAGCTCCTATGAATACGATGAGCTAACTCCTGAAATTCTCGTTGGCCCATTTTCTCCAGGTCACATTCTTGGGACGGATGATCTTGGTCGAGATATTTTCGTTCGAGTCACAAACGGAATCAGACTCTCTATGACGGTAGCTATAGTCGTGACACTCATTTCAGTTTTTGTGGGAGTCGCTCTCGGTGGACTCGCAGGATATTTTGGGGGATGGGTCGATACGATCATCAGTCGATTCATTGACACGTGGCAAGTAATTCCGTTCGTCTTGATTGGTTTCTCAATCATCACTGTCTTCGGTTCATCATTTTGGGTAATTGTTGCCGCATTAGTCTTAACTGGTTGGTACTCAACGACCCGCCTCTTTCGAGCATCAGTCATGCAGGTAAAGTCACTTGATTATGTTGAAGCGGCACGTGCCACAGGTGTACCGACCAAGAGATTAATTCTTCGTCATGTTGGTCCTAACGCAATTCCTCCAATCATCGTCGTTCTAGCTTTCTCTATCGCAGGCGCAATTCTTAGCGAATCGATCTATGCATTCTTGGGTGTCGGATTCCGTGAACCAACTCCATCACTGGGTGTCATGATTTCAGGTTCAAGAAATTACCTCGTTGATAAACCATTCGTGTTTTTCATTCCCGGCTCAGTACTTGTGATGTTGACTTTATCCATTGTTCTAATCGGAGATGGACTACGTGATGCACTCGATCCGAAATTGCGAGGATCAAAGTGACCGAACCCTTACTCCATATCGATAACCTTCACGTTCACTTCAATACTTCTGACGGTGTTGTTAAGGCTATTAATGGAGCATCACTCACATTAAACAAAGGCGAAGTGGTAGGACTTGTTGGCGAATCGGGTTCTGGAAAATCTGTGACTGCTATGAGCGTTCTGGGCTTAGTCCCAAAACCTCCCGCCATCTACCCAGAAGGAAAGATCCTTTGGAAGGGTATTGATCTCCTCACAACACCCGAACGAGAACTACGTGAGATTCGCGGGGGAGAGATTTCGATGATCTTCCAAGACCCGATGACATCTCTAAATCCCGTGTACACAATCGGGCACCAGATTTCCGAAATGATTCGAGTTCACCAACGAGTCTCTGTTAAACAAGCTAAGCAACAGGCAATCGAAATGCTAGAACTTGTTGGCGTCCCAAATCCTCACCAACGTGTTGATGATTACCCACATCAATTTTCAGGCGGAATGCGCCAACGCGCGATGATTGCAATGGCTCTGTCATGTAATCCGGAGTTACTCATTGCCGACGAACCAACCACTGCATTAGATGTCACAATCCAAGCCCAGATTATCGAGATACTCGAGAAATTGGCACGTGAACGTGATGTCGCGATTCTGCTGATTACTCATGATCTTGGCGTGGTCGCTGGAGTTTGTGACCGTATCTCGGTTATGTACGGCGGACGCATTGTTGAAGAAGCCAACGTTGACGAGATTTTCAAAAAACCACTCATGCCATATACGTGGGGCCTCATGAAATCCATTCCACGAATGAGTTCAGGCGCTAGAAAGAAGCTTTACACAATTCCAGGATCACCACCGACTCCGCGCCAAATGATTGATGGTTGTACTTTCGCACCACGCTGTGAATTTGCTATCGACAAGTGTTTTACTGACGCACCAACTCTAGAAAATTACGGCAAAGGTAGAGCCGCCCGATGCCATCGCCTCTCAGAGCCAGATTTTGCAAGGAAACTCTCATGAGTAATCTGTTAAGCGCTTCTGGTTTGGTGAAGAGATTTCCGATCCAAAGAGGAATCTTTAAACGCACTGTAGGCCACGTAAACGCAGTTTCCGATATCACTTTCGATATCGCTCCTGGTGAAACCTTAGGTCTCGTCGGTGAGTCTGGTTGCGGTAAGTCGACTACTGCGCGCATGTTGATGCGTCTTATTGAACCAACAGCAGGAAGTGTCACTTTTAACGGAGTGAATCTCAACTCGCTCTCGCGCGAAGAGATGCGCAAGATGCGAAAAGATATACAAATCGTCTTCCAGGATCCTTATGCCTCGTTAAATCCGCGCATGACTATTCGCCAAATTATCGCCGAACCACTTCTTGTACACGGAATGAGCGAATCTGATCTAGACCCACGAGTCGATGAAATGATGGAGCTCTGTGGACTCGCACAAGAATTTGGAAATCGATATCCTCACGAATTCTCTGGTGGACAGCGTCAACGCGTAGGTATTGCGCGCGCTCTTATTACTCGGCCAAAACTCGTCGTCCTAGATGAACCCGTATCCGCGCTCGACGTCTCAGTGCAAGCCCAAATACTGAATCTCCTTGATGATCTCAAAACAAAATTTGATTTGAGTTATCTCTTTGTGGCTCATGATCTTTCGGTCATTTCTCATATAAGTGATCGTGTTGCTGTCATGTATCTTGGAAAAATTGTAGAAATCGGAACTCGTAAGGATATTTTTGAGAATGCTAAGCATCCTTACACACAAGCACTTCTATCTGCAGTTCCACTCGCAGATCCAGATGCAGAGCGAATCCGAAAAACTAATCGCATAGTTCTTTCCGGAGAAGTTCCAAGTCCGGTAGATCCACCATCAGGATGTCGTTTCCGCACTCGTTGCTGGAAAGCGCAAACAAGGTGCGAAACTGAAGAACCCACACTTGTTTCGCACGGATCGCTCGCAACTTCTTGTCATTATCCAAATTAGTTTGCTTCTAGGTAATTAACTGTTCTATTCTGCTCTCAAGAAGAGTCGCCCGGATCACCGCGTTGATATGGATTCATCCATAACACCGAGGAAAGTCCGGACTCCATTGGGCAAAGTTGTGGGTAATTCCCACCCGGA
>CAZZMU010000011.1:0-13601 GCA_964655345.1 uncultured Clavibacter sp. | reverse complement strand
CTCGAAGCAAGCGCCTGCGGATTACCTGTTGTTGGTGGAAACTCTGGTGGCGCTCCCGATGCGGTAAAAGAAGGAATTACCGGATTCGTGGTTGACGGCAACGATCTTCCTGAGATCGCTGATCGAATCATTACGCTCCTCAAAGATGATGAACTTCGAAACCAAATGGGTAACGCGGGTCGTAGCTGGGCGATGGAGGAATGGCAATGGAAACGTTGGTCACAAGCCTTCAATCAGGTATTGAAATAGCCATTAGAACTTAGGGCAATAAGCCACATTTGCGGGCAGCATTTATTGCCTGGACTCGATTACTCGCTCCCAGCTTCTTATAAACGGCAGATAAATGGGTCTTTACCGTGGATTCAGTAACAAAGAGCTGTCCAGCAATTTCTTGAACCGTATCTCCCGTAGGAAGTTTTTCCAGTATTTCTAACTCACGTGGAGTTAAACCGATGACTCGATTCTTGGCGATGATGGCTTCGGTCATTCTGCGCGCAGTAAATGACAGTGGTTTATCGGCACTCTCTCTAATTGCTTGTAATACTTCCGAAATTGGGGCAGATTTATCGACGTGCGCACTTGCTCCTGATTGCATAGAAGCGCGCACATGTTCTGGCATATTGGACATCGTTAAAACGACAATACCGATTTTTTGTGAGTTTGACCTTGCCCAAGCAATTACATCTAATCCGCTTCCATCAGGTAGATGTAGATCAACAACGATGACGTCAGGATCATGATGGGAGATTTGAGCCAGAGCTTCCCGTTTTGATGCCGCCTCACCCACCACATGAATCGTTTGATCACGAGAAATCAGGCGTCGTAAACCCTCTCGAATCAGAACGTGATCATCAATAACCAAGACTCGTAGGCTCATGAGCGATGATTCATGTCGTAGTTGCTGGTACTAATGTTGAGTGTGTATCGAGTACCAGACTCATCAGAATCGCAGGTATAGCTAGTGCACAACGCTTTCAGATTCTGATCGATAATTCTTATTCCTAAGTTCAGATGCGAAATAGGGGCGATGCCTTTTCCGTCATCTGATACGCAGATAACCAATTTCTTTTCAGTGACTTCGAATGAAATATAGAAATTTCTCGCATATGCGTGGCGCGCAGTATTTCGCGCCATCTCAATCAAGGCCGAACCAAGTAACTCTTCTTCGTGACTTTTCAGAAGTGGGAATGAGAGATCAATATCCAGGACTTGATCTCCCAAAATCTCCTTTAAGTTCTCCAGAAGCGCTTCTCGATGACGCGGCTTGGAAAGGTAAATAACATCTCTAAACCGCTTATTTATCGCGATGATGGAAGTTCTTAATTCTCGAAGATGCGATCGCTGTGGATTCGTAAGAGTTGAATCGGCAATTAGCTCATCGATGCGATAGCCCAGTAATGCGAGATCCTGAGCTACCGTCTCATGAAGTTTTGTGGCAAGTGCAAGCCTTTCTTCGGCTTTGGAATCGAGATGGTGGTCTGGATTAGGCGCGTTATGCAAAAAGTTCGGCGATCTCGGCCGCGAACTCTTTTTGTACAACGTGACGCTTGACTGAAAGTTTCGCAGTCAAATGACCTCCGGCGATTGTGAAATCAACCGGCAAGATTGTGAACTTGCGAATAGATTCAGCGCGGCTCACCGCTTTGTTTGCTTCATCCACCGCAGTTTGAATGACAGCGATTAAGTCAGGATCTTTAGTGAGCTCCGCGAGAGTCGCACCGTCCTTTTTATTTGCTGTAATCCAACCCTTGATAGCTTCAGGGTCGATTGTTACCAAGGCGGCGATGTAGGGCTGGTTATCTCCTACAACGATGCACTGGCTAACGAGGGGATGAGCACGTAGGCGATCCTCTAGTACTGCAGGCGCTACGTTCTTACCACCTGATGTAACGATGAGTTCTTTCTTACGACCGACGATGTAGAGATAACCCTCGTCATCGAGTTTTCCTAAATCACCGGAACGGAAATATCCATCATCGGTGAATACTTCTTTATTCGCTGCATCGTTCTGCCAATACCCGCGCATGACAATCGGGCCCTTGAGAAGAACTTCACCATCTTCTGCAATCTTGACTGTGGTGCCTGGAATAGGTTTTCCGACTGAACCAACTTTATGTGCGGTTGTGAGATTCAGGGTTGCACCTGCTGTTGTTTCAGTTAATCCATAACCTTCTAATACGCGAATGCCAGCTCCGCGATAGAAATGCCCGAGTCTTTCTCCCAGAGGTGCACCACCAGAAATTGCTGCTTCTACGCGGCCACCAAGGCCATGGCGAATCTTCGAATAAACCAATTTGTCGAATATTCCATGCTTGAGTTTGAGAGCGAAAGGAACGCTTCCAGAATCAAGTGCCTTGCTGTATTCGATTGCGACATTAGCGGCGGTACGGAATATCGATCCTTTTCCGGCGGCGTCAGCTTTTGCTTCAGCGCTGTTGTAAACCTTTTCGAAAATGCGGGGAACGGCAAGTACGAACGTTGGTTTAAATGATGCTAAATCTGTTGTGAGCCGTCCGAGAACATCTGGACAATGTGCGAGATGAAGACCGGCCCGAATTGAACCAATCTGCACCATACGTCCGAATACATGAGCGACAGGAAGGAAGAGAAGCGTTGAACCGCCAGCCTTCATAAATAGATCTGCTGCTCCGAGTACAACATTTCCGCACTCAGCCAAGAAATTTCCGTGGGTAAGTTGAACGCCCTTTGGTTTGCCTGTGGTTCCAGATGTGTAAATCAATGTTGCAAGAGTGTCAGGATTTAAAGCGTTGCGTCGATTATCGATCTCTTGATCTGAAATATCGCGACCAAGATAAGCAAGCTGGGCAAGAACGTTTTCTGTCATGACCCAACAGTTCTTCACCTTAGAAGGAAGAATCGGAGTGACCGCATCGCGAAGTTGAGGAGTCTCAACGATGATTGCTACCGAACTTGAATCCGAGAGAATCCAATCAACTTGTTCTGCTGATGAAGTTTCATAAATGGGAACTGTTACTCCGCCGGCGAACCAAATTGCGAAATCTAAAATCGTCCATTCGTATCGTGTGCGAGCCATGATTGCCACGCGATCACCAATGTGAACTCCAGATGCGATAAGTCCTTTTGCGGTGGCGCGAATTTCCGCTTCCAGCTCACGAGCGGTCACAGGTTGCCAACCATCGCCAAGTGGACGCGAAACCATGATGCGTTCGGGTTCGAACCACGCGCGTTCGGCGACAAGGTTGGTGAGGTTTCCTGCGGTGGCGGAAGGTTCTAGGGCTGGAACGAAATATTCAGTCATGGAGCGAAAATTAGCGGTTACTAGTAGGTAATGAGAAGAGGTAGCCTGCGTCTATGGCCGACATGTCTTCAAGCTCCACAACTATCGCGGCCTCAGTCGAGGATGTTCGCTCTGTCCTCTTCGATATTGAGGCTTATCCGACCTGGTCAACTGCGATAAAAGCGGTTGAAGTCCATGAGAAAGATGGAGAAGGTCGCCCCACAAAATTGACCATCAAAGTGGAGGCTGGCGTACTCAAAGATCGCGCCACATTGATTTATGACTGGAGCAAAGCTCCGAATGAACTCTCTTTCTCACTCGAGGAAGCAGATCTCATGACTGAGATGGACGGTCATTATTCGATTCACGATAACGGAGATGGAACAACAAAGGTCACTTATTCACTTGGCACCGCATTGTCGATGCCTGTACCTGACATGATGCGTCGAAAAGTTGAAATGACAACAATCGAACAATCAATCTCTCAACTCAAGGCGAAACTCGAAGGCTAAATGAGTTTTGCCCTCGGCATTGATGTAGGCGGCACCAAAGTCTTAGGTGGTGTTGTTGATGACAATGGTTCAATTGTAAAAACTGCGCGCCGGGACACTCCCCGCGAAGGTGGCGCTGCGTTAACGAAAACCATTGCTGATGTTGCACGCGACTTGATGCACGAATTTCAGATTGATGCTGTAGGCGTCTCCGCAGCAGGTTTTATTTCTTCAGATCGCAAGACGATGCTTGCCACGCCCAACATCGCTGGGTGGAATGGAATCCGATTAACCGACCAACTAGAAGAACTCATTGGTCGGAAAGTCGTATTAGAGAACGATGCAAATTCAGCAGCGTGGGGTGAAAAGAAATTCGGCGCCGGAAAGAATTTCGATACCGTCATCATGCTGACGGTAGGCACCGGTCTTGGCGGCGGGCTCATTGTGAATAACGAGTTGTACAGAGGCGCTTATGGAATCGGCGCCGAATTTGGCCACACTCGGGCAGTCCCCGAGGGGCACTTATGTGGTTGTGGAATTCGTGGATGTTTTGAGCAATACGCATCGGGGAATGCACTCTTACGTCACGCACGCGAAGCTATTCATGCCGCCCCAGATATCGCAAAGAATTTATTGGCACGTGGTGATGGAACTATCGAGGGATTAACTGGGCGCAATATAACTTCGGCAGCTCACGATGGTGACACCGTCGCAATCGCAGCATTCAACACAACGGGGCAGTGGTTGGGCGCCTTATGTGCTTCTTTGGTTGCAGCTCTTGACCCTGAGGCTTTTGTTATTGGAGGCGGAGTAGTTGATGCGGGAGATATTTTGCTGACTCCCACGAGAGACTCCATGAATCGACTTATTCCTTTCACAGGCAAGCGTCCTGCACCAGTGATTGTGCCGGCGACGCTGGGAAATGATGCGGGTCTAGTCGGCGTGGCGGACTTAGCTAGACTTTAAAAAATTATTCAAACGGATAGAAGAGATTAATCTGGGATCGGATTTCATCCATCGTTTCCATAATTGATTGTGTTTCCGAATGAGTCATCAAATCAGACTCCATCTTTCCGGCGCGAAGCAAATCTGCGAATTCAATCGCTTGCTCTCGTAAACCGTGTCCAGCGTAATTGTTTGGAAATTCAATAACTTCACCAGATACACGCTGTAGTCGCATTGATGTTGGCGTGTAGAAATCTCCATCGATATAGAGAGTACCTTTTGTCCCAACAACAGTTGCGGTACAAGGCGACTTCACAAGTAATGTTGTGGTGAGGTTTGCGTGCGCACCAGTATCGTAACGAAGGATTATCGAGGTTTGTGAATCTACTCCCGTCGAAGTGAATTCTGCTTTGGCCGTAATTGATTGTGGTTTACCCAAGATGAAGTAAGCGAAAGAAATTGGATAGATTCCAAGATCCAGAAGTGCTCCACCGGCAAGTTCAGGCGCATGGAGTCGATAGAAATGTGATGCCGGAAGATTCTGCCCGTGATCGGCAGAAACTGAAATTATTTCTCCCAGCTCGCCAGCTTTCAGCAACTCGCGAATTCTTCGATAATGGGGGAGGAAACGACTCCACATCGCTTCGACAAGAAGCAGATTATTGCGCTGGGCTGTTGCGATCATCGCGGCTGACTCTCGGCTATTGACCGCAAAAGGTTTCTCGCAGAGAACTGGCTTCCCATGTTCCAATGCCAATATTGTGTTTGGTGCGTGCATAGGATGAGGCGTTGCGACGTACACGGCATCAATATCTGCATCTACCAGCGCTTCGTAACTTCCTAGCCCCACACAACCGAACTGGGTACCGAATTCATGTGCTTTTTCAATAGAGCGTGAGCCGACTGCGACAACGTTATGACCGGGCGCCAATTTCAGATCACGGGCAAAAGCGCGTGCAATCCCACCGGTTCCTATGACGCCCCAACGAATCTCATTCATAGGGCTATTCCATCATCATCGATGTCACGATCCGGTCTCATCTGCCAGAAGAAAGTTGTGATGCCAGCCGCTAGAGCGATTGCACCGGGCCAAGCGCCAACTCCCAAGAAATCGAGGCCAAAAAACTGAACCAGAACCATATACAACGGCCCGCCAACAACTCCCACAAGAGCTGCGCGCTGGACTTGGCTCAAGTTCGGAAGCGCTTTGTTATCCCCTTCATACTTTTCGGAACTTTCACTATCGTCTAGATCATCGAGGTAGGAACGTGGTGAAGATTCATCCAAGCTCAACCCAGAAACAATGGCATCGAACTCAGCATCAATGAGATCCCGTTCATCGCGAATTTCATCTCGTGTTACTGCTCCTGAGAGTACTTCTTTCATAAAGTTAAGCGACTCTTCAGCTAGCAAATTCAGATCGTAATCAAGTGCGACGTTATGGAATGAGCGTTCAAAGATAACTTCCCTGATGTCAATTGAAGAAACATTGTCGATGACAAGTTCAGAGTTCTTGGGATCTACGACATGATCGTTGACGGAGTAGCCAACCATCAATGGAACATCAACAAGATATAGATCGCGTTGAACCATAGTCCAAAGCTTTTGCAAGGATCGAAGTGCTTTGAGTGGTGTACGCCCATAACTATGTTTCGGCGGGTTGGGCGCAGCGACATCAGTCCCACGTCCACCGATAGATGGAAGAAAATATTGAAGGATCGGCACAAACTTGAGCGATACGCGAGGATCACTCACAGAAGGATTGCACAAGATGAGACCTTCAATCTCGTGACCTCGAATCGATGCTAAACGAAGTGAGAGCGCACCTCCCATTGAGAATCCTGCGACAAAAACGCGTTGATGTTTTTCCTTTAACTCTGTGAAATTGCGATCGACTTCTTCATACCAATCTTCCCAACGTGTGCGATTCATTTCTTCCCATGTTCTTGCATGACCTGGCAAGCGAGGAACACGAACTGTGAAACCTTCACGATGTAACGCGTGCGCCCACGGACGAACTGATAGTGGTGAACCGGTGAAGCCATGAACCATCAAAACTGCAATCGATCCACCCTCGAGATGGAATGCCTCGCCATCGGGAATTACGCTCACGACACGCATAGTGTCACAAGGTCGGCAAAAGGCTCTAAATTATGGCCATGGCATTGAGACGGAAGCGGAACAAAGTCCAGAACATGATGCAGGGCGACAAAGTCGCCTATGGTTTGTTGAAGTCATTCCTCCTTCCAGTCTTGACCCTGTTATTCAGACCTAAAGTTCGTGGACTACGAAACGTTCCATCGTCGGGCCCAGTCATCATCGCTTCGAACCATCTCTCGTTTAGCGATTCGATATTTATGCCACTTGTTGTCCCAAGGAAAGTTACCTTTTTGGCAAAGAGCGAATATTTCACTTCGCCTGGCTTGAAGGGTCTGGCAAAGAAATTAACTTTTATCGCTCTTGGGCAAGTTGCCGTAGATCGTGCTGGAGGATCACGAAGTGAGGCCGCACTTTTAACCGGGCTTTCAGTTCTCGCCGAAGGTGGATGTCTTGGCATCTATCCAGAGGGAACACGTTCCCCTGATGGCCGGCTCTATCGTGGCCGGACCGGCGTTGCGCGCCTAGCGATGGAAAGCGGCGCTCCGGTTGTGCCGGTGGCAATGTTTAATACCGCCGATATCCAGCCCACTGGAAAAGTCCTACCAAAAATCATGCGGGTTAAAATGATTTTTGGCGAACCAATGTATTTCCAGACACCTGACAAATCGCAAGACCCAGAAGAGTTAAGAAAAGCAACCGATGCAATTATGAAGAAATTGCAGGAGATGTCGGGGCAAGAGTATGTAGATATTTATGCCTCACAGGCCAAGGATGCGATTGCCGAAGAGAAGCGACGCGCAAAAAAAGAGAGCGACGAGGAAGAGTAGATCTACTCTGCTCCGAAGATTTCCCTTCGATTGGAAATGAATTTGCAGGTTTCACATCCGCTATCGCGCACGGGAGTCGGGCCAGAGATCACTTCAATAAAATCTTGAAGTCGCTCTTGCAATGCATCTGGATTGCGGGAAATGGGGAACCACGAGCTGTTGAGGCCCAGTGAAAAGCCTTCATAGGGATCTCCCAGTGGCCTCTTGGGGGACCAGACAAGCAGGCCAATGACCGAAACTTTTCGCGCTTCTCCAGAAACGGGATTTTCAAGTGAATACGCATAGGCTTCTAATTGAGGAGCATAGAAATCGCTCTTGTCATTGTCTTTTCCTTGAAATTTACAATCAATAATTCCATACGTTCCATCTTGAAATTCCATCAACAAGTCATATTTTCCGCGAATGGCATACGGAGATGGTTTGCCGTTATAGGAAATCGGAACTGATTTCACCCATCCGCCACGGTCCAGCACCCGGCCTTCTTTTATTTCTGGGTGGAGTTGAGAGGAAAGCGCGCCGTTAAAATGATTTTCTTGCATAGCCGAGAGTTCGCCCACGAGAGGCATAAAAGATGGCGCTTTGATTCCGTGGTTGTAGTTCAGCCATAAACAACGATGACAACCGTTCCACGAGAAGGTGAGATCGCTGGGGCTGATGAATTCGCGTGCTTTGCTCATGGCGCGATTCTGCCGTGAGCCACTGACATTTCCTCTGATATTCCGTAAGCGAGTTACGCGGCTGAAATGAGGGTGAAAATTCCCAATGTCATCATTACCAGGCCACCAATTCGCCGCATTGTTACAAGTCTGGAGGGCGATGTCGCCATCCATTGCCGGACCGTTCCGGCAATGAGACCCCATGAACCATCAGAGAAGAAAGCCAGAACGCTAAACGTTGCGCCCATAAGCACAAGTTGTGCGGTGATATTTCCCGAGTCACGATCAAGGAATTGGGGCAAGATCGCTGCGAAGAAAACTAGGCCCTTGGGATTGAGCGCACCGACCCAGAACCCATCTCTCGCTGATCGAAATGCGGATGGTCGTATCTCACCTTGGTTGACCATATCTTCGGCGTGAATTTTTGAGTGTCGTACTGCATCAATTCCGAGATAGATTAAATAGAAACCACCAATAACTTGTACTGCAATAAATGCAATCTCACTTCGTTGCAAGATTGGTCCAAGTCCGAAAGCCACCATTAGTGAAAGAGTAAAAGCTCCTGTGACATTACCTGCTGCAGTAGCGACAGCTGTTAGTCGGCCCCACGCAATCGCTCGAGCGATGATGAAGAGAACGCTGGGACCGGGGGCAAGAATGATGATCATTGCCGCAATGAGATACTCAGGATACCGCGCGGGGAAATCAATATTCACAAAGGAATTCTATTGCTTTATCAAACAAAGAAGGCCCGACCGATTGGCCGAGCCTTCCTAGTAGTACTTCTATTTACGCAGCGCTTGTGCCGCGAGATTTTGAGATCCCGTGGAATACGCGATAACCAACGACTGCAACAACAGTTGCATTGATGATTCCATTGAACGTGAAATCACCACTGGTCCATGAAACATCAGCGATACCAATGATGATGGCAGCTGCAGCAACAATGAGGTTGGTGGAGTCTGCAAAATTAACCCGCGACTCAATCCAAATCTTTGCGCCAAGGATTCCGATCATTCCGAATAGCGCTGTCTGGGCGCCTCCGAGTACTCCACCAGGAATTGCGCTGAGAACTGCGCCAAACTTAGGTGAGATCGAGAGAACAATCGCACCAAGTGCAGCAATCCAATACGCAGCTGTCGAGTAAACGCGAGTAGCAGCCATAACGCCAATATTTTCAGCGTAGGTTGTTGTACCCGAACCTCCACCAGCGCCGGCAAGAGTTGTAGCAACGCCATCAGCAAAGAGAGCGTTACCCATCTGATCATCGAGATCTTTACCGGTCATGCTGGAGACCGCTTTAACGTGTCCTACGTTTTCTGCGATGAGAACTAGCACAACTGGCAAGAAGAGGACAATTGCGCTCATCTTGAATTCAGGAGTAGTGAATGTTGGAGCTGCAAACCACTTAGCAGCTGTAATTCCGTCAGTTTTTACATCGCCCATTATGAATGCGACGAGATAACCAACGACAACTCCAAGGAAGATTGAGATACGACCGAGGAAGCCTCGCGAGAACGCCGCAAATGAAGCGATTGCAAGAAGTGTGATCGTTCCTAGAAGTGGGCCGCTTGCTAATCCACCTTTGGCTGCGCCGGCAAGATTGAAACCGATGACCATAACAATGGTTCCAGTAACAACGGGTGGCAACATCCAGTTGATCCATCCAGTGCCAACTGCGCGAGCGATAAGTCCAACAAGTGCAAGGATTACGCCGGTTGCTACAACTCCACCAAGCGCGACTGCCATGCTGTCGCTCTTGACTGATGCTGCAATCGGGGCAAGGAAAGCAAAAGATGATCCAAGATAACTTGGAACTTTATTTTGGGTAATGATGAGGAAGAGCATCGTGCCTACGCCGGAGAAGAAAAGAGTGGTCGTGGGAGGTAGGCCAGTCAGGATTGGCACAAAGAAGGTTGCGCCAAACATTGCTGCAATGTGCTGAAGGCCAACACCGATAGTGCGTGGCCAACTTAGTCGTTCATCTGTGGAAACGACCGCGCCAGGTTCAATGCTGGTGCCGGTTCCGTGAAGCTTCCAAGAGAAGAGACTCATGTCAGAGGTCCTCATTTCTAGAGCGCCCTGTGTTGCTGTAGACGACAAGAGGGTGCGGGCAATCTCTAGAACATGAGGGTAAGACCGTCCATGACTTACTCAATGGTAAGACGCGCACGAATCTGAGAAATCGATAACGAGAATCCCGCGCACGAGCGTGTCCAAGTTGCCCTATGCGGATGTATCGGGTTTACTTCCCACTCGATATATCTATTCAATACAAAAGGGAAGGGTCCATCGTGAGATCGCGCGCAGAATCTTTGGAGTTCGCTCTCCTTGGGCTATTGGCTCAAGATTCTCTCCATGGCTACGAACTTCGGAAGCGCCTCACATCAATTTTTGGCCCATTTCGCGCACTTTCTTTCTCAGTTCTCTATCCCCAACTTCGCCGAATGATGGAAGCAGGACTTATCGTTCAAGCTGAGGTCCCCAAAGGTGGACGTTCGAAACGAGTTCGTATCGTTTATTCCATCACCGGCAAAGGTACGGAGAAGTTCACTCAACTCACAGAAAGTGTGAGTCCTCAATCGTGGGATGACGACAATTTCGAAGTTCACGTCGCATTCTTCAGCCCTACCTCTACTCGTAATCGATTAAGAATTCTTGAGGGACGGCATCGTCGTCTCAAGGAGAAGGCCGAGATTCTTCGCGCTGACCTTGAAAGGTCTGCAGTTGGCCTCGATAAGTACCTCATCGAATGGCGCCGCCATTCACTCGAAACCGCAGAGCGAGAAATCGCTTGGCTCGAAGACATGATCCAATCTGAAAGGAAGACCTCGTGAGCGCATCACAAGAAATTCGCGTTGCCATCGTAGGAGTTGGTAACTGCGCGAACTCGCTAATCCAAGGAGTTCACTACTACAAGGACGCTCCTGACGATCAAGAGATACCGGGACTCATGAATGTTGTCGTCGGTGGGTATCACGTCCGCGATGTGAAGTTTGTAGCGGCCTTTGATGTGGACTCGAAGAAAGTTGGATTAGATCTGGTTGAAGCAATGTGGGCCAGTGAAAACAACACAATTAAATTTACTGACGTTCCAAAATCAGGAATCACGGTTCTACGCGGTGAGACTCATGATGGATTAGGACGTTATTACAGAGAAACTATTACTGAATCAACTGCTGCTCCCGTTAACGTGGTACAGGTTCTCAAAGATGCCAAAGTGGATGTTCTGGTTTGCTATTTGCCCGTTGGTTCCGAGGAAGCGGCGAAGTTCTATGCACAATGCGCACTAGATGCGGGCTGCGCGTTTGTGAATGCTCTTCCAGTCTTCATCGCCACGACCCCAGAATGGGCCGATAAGTTCACCAAAGCTGGACTTCCCATCATTGGCGATGACATCAAATCTCAAGTCGGCGCAACTATCACACACCGAGTCCTCACCAAGTTATTCCAAGATCGCGGTGTAAAAGTGGAACGCACCTATCAGCTCAACGTAGGTGGAAACATGGACTTCAAGAACATGTTAGAACGCGATCGACTTGAATCAAAGAAAATTTCGAAGACCCAATCAGTTACATCACAACTCGACTATGACATGGGCCCAGGAAATGTTCACATTGGACCTTCGGATTATGTTCAATGGCTCGATGACCGCAAGTGGGCTTTCGTTCGCCTCGAAGGTCGCGCCTTTGGCGATGTTCCACTTAATATCGAATACAAACTAGAAGTATGGGATTCACCAAACTCCGCCGGTGTCATCATCGACGCAGTCCGGTGTGCCAAGTTAGCTCTTGATCGCAAGATTGGTGGCCCACTTCTTTCGCCATCGAGTTACTTCATGAAATCTCCTCCAGAACAATATTCTGATGAAGAAGCGCTTAACCGCACGACCGAATTCATTGAAGGAAAACGCGAGAGATAAACATTAGGGAAGAGAGAAACCCCTTGGGCATTGAGCCCAAGGGGTTTTCTTATGCCCCCACGGAGAGTAGAGGGCCTAGACCGTCACACTTTCTGGAGTGCGACGGAGATGCATGAAGCCAAGGATGGAAAGGAACAACATCAAGATTCCACCGGCTACCGCTGCCCACATCGCGTACATTGCTATCTGACCTAGTTGCCAGAAAGCGTAAGCATTTCCAAGCAATCCCTTCAGTGTTTCTCCCATGAAGAGCGTTGTTCGTTGCCCCATGAGTGCACCAGCTTTAGCAGCTAATTCAGCGTTTGTGGGATCTGCTTTTGATGCAGCGTTTGCGGCAAGTGCTTCGCTACTGACCTCTGAATAAGTTTTTCCGCCAGCGATTCCCTTTACGTGCGCACCGATGTAGTGATCTGCGTATGCTCGCGCTTGCTCTCCTGTTGTCAATTGCATTCCCGCAAAGGGTTCAATCGCTGCTCTATCGTCATCCGACAGTGCTTTAAGGCTATCGCTACCTTCGGCAGGGAACATGATTTTCTGAGCGCTGAGTTGATCAGTTACATTCTTATCAGCAAAGGAATATCCCCAATTGAGTAATCCTGCTGCAATGAATAGAAAGACCGAAAGTCCTAATCCAATGAGACTGACAATTCGATCAATAGTTCTGCGTTTCATAACTACCTCTCCTTTAATTTGTAGTTGCCAGCATTTCTGGCCAGACCTTGAGGTCCTGTAGTTATGAAACAACTTTTCTCACACGATTAAGTCTCAAATACGAGTGCTGGCACCTCACAATGATGAGGAGAGTGCTAGCACTTAGATACGGGTCACAATTCGAAATAAGAACTTAAGAAAAAAATGGAGAGCTAATCGATATGACGGTTACAGATCATCCGACCGTCAGGACCTGCTTCCAAATGTTTGCATGCAATATTGAGCTTGTCGAAGGCGTTATCTCCAAAGTGGGATCGGTAGGCAAGTGCAATTAAAACTCGAATATTGATATCTGGACCCGAATGGACTCCAAGGGCTTTTGCCATTCGAGAGACGGTATTTTCAACAACTTTTTCAGAATGTGAGGTTTCGCGGGCGATCGCAGCATTCGATAGGCCATCGCAAAGGTGATTTGCGACGAGATGCTCGAAAGGAGTTAGTTCTCTAGTCAGGATCGTTAATCGTTCCATCGCTCTCTCCGTAACTTGCCCGATAAGATGCCCGCATGGCTGAAGTCCTATCAGCGCTTGATAGCTCAATTCTAACCTTGAGCCTTAATCGCCCAGAGAAGCAAAATGCGATCACACGTGAGATGTATCAGTTCCTCGCCGATCAACTCAAGGAAGCAAACGGTGACTTTGGCGTAAGAGCTGTGTTGATTACGCACGAGGGTCCACATTTCACAGCCGG
>CAZZMU010000010.1:10829-17146 GCA_964655345.1 uncultured Clavibacter sp. | reverse complement strand
GCCCTGATGAATCACTAATACGCGTGTTGTTGTACTCAAGGAGATTTCGTCTAGCCCATCATTTCCTCGAAACACAAACCCTTCGCAGCCGCGCCGGGCTAAAACTTCCGCAACTATCTGCATCAGTTCCTGTCGCGCAACGCCAATAGCAACGCACTTTGGTCTAGCTGGATTAGCTAACGGTCCAAGAATGTTGAAGATGGTTGGAACTCCAAGCTCTTTTCGAGCTTGTGCTGCGTGACGCATTGCGCCATGAAATTGGGGCGCAAAGGCAAAACCGATGCCAATCTTGCGGACGCACTCGGCGACGGCGTTTGCGTCAAGGGTTATTTCAATACCTAATTTCTGTAGTAGATCTGCTGCTCCAGATTTCGAGGTTGCGGCCCGATTTCCATGTTTAATGGTTCTCGCACCTGCCGCTGTTGTAACGATTGCGGCAGCGGTAGAAATGTTTATTGTGTTAAGCCCATCGCCTCCCGTGCCAACAATGTCGACCGCTCGATCTGGTATCTCAATTAATTGCGCCTTTGCGTACATCGCATCAACGAGAGCGTTAACTTCACTTGAAGTTTCGCCTTTGGATTTCATGGCAAGAAGAAATGACTTAATAGTCTCAATCTCGGTCTTGCCTTCCAGAATTTCAGTCATGGCCCAATGAGCAAGCGGGACAGGCAATTCAGTTCGTGACTCGAGTAGGGAGAGAATCTGATCCCATGAAGGATCAATGTTCATCATCGTTAAGCAGTAACGCGGGACGAGCTAAGAATTTTTCCAACAGTTGCGGCGAGGGTGAAGGGATCTAAGGGGTGACTTACTACTCCCTCAGCTCGTGACCAACCGGCTAACCACGCATCAGAGGCTCGACCGACCATAACAATGACAACTCCACAATTAAATACTTCATCTTTCAACTGTTTTGCGATTCCCATGCCACCTTCAGGGACAGCTTCACCATCAAGAATGTACAGATCAAAGTTCTTACCCGAATCAACCTTTGCCCGAAGCGCTGGGCCAGTCGCAAATTCTGTGATCTCGTGTTCGTTGAATTCTGGGGAAATTCTTCGGCCCAAAGCCTTGATGACAGTTGCTCGCACCGAAGCATCATCGGAATACAGAGCAATCTGTAGTTTTTTCATTGATTCATTGGCCATGGTTTGGTAATTCTAGAGCCCCTTTTCTTAGACAGAGCGCCAGCCCTCATGCGTGATGCGTCTCACCGGCGAACCCTCGCTTTATGAGCGGCAAGGCAGCAGGAATTGGGGCTCTTTCAGGAATAATCACCTCCATGACCAGCGCGGTTGCCACTCCTACCCGACTTAATAGACCCAACATTGTCGCAGTCGGAACAATCGTCTGGCTTTCAAGTGAATTGATGTTCTTTGCCGCGCTCTTCGCTATGTATTTCACAACTCGCGCAGTTCAAGGTCCTCAAGTCTGGGCGGAAGGAGTGGAGTTCCTCAATATTCCTTTCTCGGCGCTGAACACCACTGTTCTCGTACTTTCATCCGTTACCTGTCAGTTTGGAGTCTTCGCTGCCGAGAGATTCCAAAATGCGCGCACAGGTTCGTTGTGGCAATTATCAAAATGGGGAATGCGTGAGTGGTTTGCTTTAACTTTTGCGATGGGCGCCTTCTTTATTGGTGGCCAAATTTTCGAATATGCCGAACTCGTTCATGAGGGGCTAACAATTTCTTCAGCACCGTATGGTTCGGTTTTTTATCTTGCGACCGGCTTTCACGGACTTCACGTCACGGGCGGATTAATTGCATTTCTTGTCGTGATGATCCGCATCTCTAAAGCGCGACGCTTTGGACATTCGCAAGCAACCACCGCGATCGTTGTTTCTTACTATTGGCACTTCGTTGACATTGTGTGGATTGCACTTTTCTCGGCAATCTATTTGGTGCAATAAATGAGATACCTCTCGCGTTTCCGTCGCCACCGTTTTGCCGGCCCTTTATTGCTCCTCGCCGGTTTACTTTTCGTTGGTTTTGGTTACACCGTGGCCCAGGCAGCTTCGCAAACTGTCACAACTACGAATTCAGATAAAGCAACTCTCATTGCTGAAGGTAAAGAAATTTTTGCTCGCGGATGTTCTTCTTGCCACGGATTAAATGCCGAGGGCGCTGGGATCGCGCCATCGCTCATTGGCGTTGGAGCTGCATCGGTAGATTTCCAGGTAGCCACTGGACGTATGCCGATGGCAGATATGAGCCAACAAGCAATGCGCAAAGAACCGGTTTATGACGAAGAAGAAACGGCAGCGCTCGCTGCATATGTGGCCTCACTTGCTCCTGGCCCTGCTGCAATAACAAATGAAGAGCTCGCCTGGGAACGAAGTGGCGATACTGCAGAAGGTGGCGAACTCTTTCGAAATAACTGCGCCATGTGTCATAACTTTGCCGGTCAAGGTGGAGCACTCACTCAAGGCAAATATGCGCCAACAGTCATGGGCGTCGAAGCAAAACATATTTATGAAGCGATGCTCACTGGACCTCAAGCGATGCCAGTTTTCTCCGACAATGTCATCACACCTGAAGAAAAACTTTCGATAATCAAGTGGATCAAACATGCCGAATCCGAGCCTGCACTCGGTGGCGCCGCGCTTGGTCGAGTTGGCCCAGTTACTGAAGGATTGTTGGCGTGGACTCTTGGTCTCGGATTACTCATCGGCGTTGCCGTCTGGCTCACTACGAAAGCGCGATAAGAGATGTCACAAGAATTAGCTCCTTTGAGTGATCCTGGATTACCAGAACATGTCCATCGTAAAACTGACGTTGACCCGCGGGCTGCAAAGAAAGCAGAGCGACAGGTAGGAATACTTTTCTTATTCTCAGTTCTCGGCACGCTGCTCTTCATCTATTCCTATGTGGGCATCGATGAATCTATTTTTATTTTTCTACCCGTTCTTGGAAACACCAACGCGCACCAACTTTTCCTTGGTCTTGGCCTTGCAATGGCGCTCTTCTTCATCGGAATGGCAGCCGTGCATTGGGCAAAGACACTTATGCCTGATCACGAAGTAATTGATATTCGCAAAGAGCAGCGTTCAAAAGATGAGGATCGTTCTGAATTCGTTTCTACTGTAAAAGAGCGAGCAGCAGAAGCTGGCTTGGGACGTCGCCCATTCATTAAACGGACTATGGGGTTGGCGCTTGGCCTCGTTGGACTCTCTCCCATTCTTTTGCTCCGAGATTTGGGGCCACTTCCTGAGAACGAATTGAATGAAACAAATTGGAAAGCTGGCACACGTCTGGTCACAGATCCCGGCGACCGTCCCATCAAACCTTCAGACCTTGAGGTAGGCGGCGTTGCTCAAGTGCAACCAGCATTTCCAGAAGGAAAAGAACGTCATCTCGATGACATTGGCAAAGATTCCGTGCTTCTCATTCGCATCCGACCTGAGGAGTTCAATCTCGATGCGGAGCGACTCTCTTGGACATACGAAGGCATCATCGCTTTCTCAAAGATTTGCTCGCATATGGGTTGCGCAGTTGCTCTGTACGAACAAACCACAAAGCATCTTCTCTGTCCATGCCATCAATCAACGTTCGATGTCACTCGCGCCGCAAAAGTTATCTTTGGACCAGCGGCTCGACCACTGCCACAATTAGCCATTACCGTCGACAGCGAGGGTTACCTCGTGGCTAAAGCGCCATTTAATGAAGCTGTTGGCCCAAGTTTCTGGGAGCGTGATTCCAAGTGAGCGCACGTGAACGCGTTGCCGGACAAGTCGCTAACTATGTAGATGAGCGCACTGGTTCAGCTAAATGGTTAAAGAAAACATTAACAAAAGTCTTCCCTGACCATTGGTCCTTCATGCTTGGCGAAGTAGTTCTGTATTCGTTCATCATTCTTCTTCTCTCAGGAACGTTCTTAACTTTCTGGTTCGACCCTTCAATGCGCGAAGTGGAGTATGAAGGTTCATACGAACCTCTATCGGGGCTAAAGATGTCCGCGGCATATGCCTCAACACTGCATATCTCTTTCGATGTGCGCGGCGGATTATTGATGCGCCAAATCCATCACTGGGCAGCGCTGATATTTATGGCTGCGATGGTTGCGCACTTGATGCGCGTTTTCTTCACTGGTGCATTCCGTAAACCGCGCGAGTTCAATTGGATTATCGGAGTCGGACTACTCACTTTAGGAATTGTTGAAGGCTTCCTTGGCTATTCACTTCCAGATGATCTTCTTTCGGGCACTGGAATTCGTATCGCCGAAGCGATCATTCAGGCGCTGCCCGTTGTTGGTTCTTACTTGGCGTACTTTGTTTTCGGTGGAGCTTTCCCTGGTGAAGTCTTTATTCAACGCATTTACACAGTTCACATACTTCTTCTCCCAGGCTTATTCCTTGCTCTCATCACAGTCCACTTGATGTTGGTCTGGTACCAGAAACACACCCAATATCCTGGGCCTGGTCGAACCGAGAAGAACGTAGTTGGTTACCCACTCATGCCGGTTTATATGGCAAAAGCTGGCGGATTCTTTTTTATAGTTTTTGGCATCACTGCTTTCCTCGGCGCCGTTGCTTCAATAAACCCGATCTGGCTCTATGGACCATACACGCCAGGTCAGATTTCGGCGGGCTCTCAACCAGATTGGTATATGGGATGGCTCGATGGATTAGTTCGTATGGCTCCCCCACTAGAGACACATGCATTCGGTCATACGATTTCATGGAACATCTTGATTCCAGGTTTGATTATTCCGGGCATTGTTTTCACTGGAATGGCGCTGTATCCATTCATTGAAAGCTGGATGACTGGCGACAAGAGAGAACATCATCTCCTTGATCGTCCACGCAACGCCCCAAACCGCACGGCCCTGGGCGCAATGTCGATTACCTTTATGTTGGTAGCCCTTATTAATGGCGGTAACGATTTAATTGCAACCCACTTCGCACTCTCTATCAACCAAATTATGTGGGGAACGCGCATTGGGATCATCGTGCTCCCACCGCTTGCATTCATCATCACCAAACGCATCTGTCTGTCACTTCAGCGCGCCGATCGCGATCTCGTCCTCCATGGACGCGAAACAGGTCGCCTAGTCATGTTGCCTCATGGCGAATTCATCGAAGTGCATGAGCCACTTACTCCAGAAAAAGCCTATGTCCTAACGCAACATGAACAGCCTGCGGCTTTGGAGCCGGTCGCGGCGGACGCAAATGGAGTGAGAAATCCCAAAGGAGCGCGTGCAAAACTTCAAGCTCGAATGTCACGCGCACATCAAGAACAGATTGCAAAGCCAACCAGCAAAGAAATGTTGGAGATTGAAGATCATCACTAGTAGGTGTTGACCCTACTTTTCGCAATACTCCTTGAGCTTCACTAACGTTTTGGCCACCGCTTTCTGAACAAATGGATAGGCCTTTCGCGCCTTGAGCCAGAAATTAAGCGGGGTCTTCGTTCCATCAAAACTCTCCGTGACTACTGTTTGATTGGGAGAAATCTCGCGAAATTCGTATCGCCAAATCCAGCGACCTAAATGCCGCCAAGCGATTACTTTGTTCTCTTCATATTCGACAACGGTATTTGTGATCTTATATTTGATGCCGATCTGCATGTTCATGCCAAACTTGTCACCCATTGATAATCGTTCCGGGCCATAGATGACCGATTTAACCGACTTGCTGCCATCAATGACGGCGTGCAAATGAGGGTTGGCGACCACATCAAAAACACGTGTTACGGGTGCATTGATAATAATGGATGCAGATTTAATTCGAGGATTTCCGGTGTCGGGAATATCTGCGCGAATTGACATAGTTAATGGGAAGAATGTGCGCCGTGTGGTGAATTAGATGGCCGCTCATATTCCAGAACAAATCCCATAACCGCCACGAGCAAGAACCCGACAGCGATGAGAACAAGCCACCAACCGATAATCAAACTCAGACCCACAGCGGTTGCGGAAAGACCAACAGCTAATGGCCACCACGAATGTGGACTGAAGAATCCTAATTCGCCTGCGCCATCAGAAATCAAAGCGTCAGGGTTATCTTCTGGAAGTACTCCGCCGGTACGTCGATTAATGAACCAGAAGTAATATCCAATAATCAACGCTAAGCCGGCGCTTAAGAAAATTGCTGTTATTCCGAGAGGTTCACCGCCGAGCCACCAATAAACTCCACCAACAATCGCATAGAACGCGAAGAGAAAGAGAAAAAGACGATAACCAGATTTCATTGATTAATGTCCTTCAATCTTTGAGTGGTCTGGATGGTGGAGATCAAATGCTGGACGCTCTGAACGGATTTCTGGCATGCGATGGAAGTTGTGACGAGGTGGCGGACATGAAGTTGCCCATTCAAG
>CAZZMU010000010.1:5199-10729 GCA_964655345.1 uncultured Clavibacter sp. | reverse complement strand
TCATTGAGCATGCGACCTGTCATCTTCGGCCACCAGAAATAGAACCCAGCAAACATTGCAAATACCACCGTGCCGAAGAGGACATAGTGGAAGTGAGCAACGACGAAATATGATGCTGAAACCGCAAAATCAAGCGGTGGGCTAGCCAGAATAACGCCAGTTAATCCACCGAGAAGGAAGGTAATCAAGAATCCCAATACCCAGATCATGGGAGTATCAAATGAAATGGAGCCACGCCACATCGTGCCGATCCAATTAAAGAACTTCACTCCGGTGGGAACAGCGATTAAGAAGGTCATAAATGAGAAGAATGGAAGTAAGACTTGTCCAGAGGTGTACATATGGTGCGCCCACACCGCAACCGATAGCGCTGCGATGGCGATGGTCGCCGCAATCAAACCTTTATAACCAAATATTGGCTTGCGACTAAAGACTGGAAGAATTTCGGTTGCAATTCCAAAGAACGGCAACGCCAAAATATAAACCTCAGGGTGGCCAAAGAACCAGAACAGGTGTTGCCACAACATTGCCCCGCCATTTGCCGGATCAAAGACATGCGAACCGAAAAGACGATCTGATTCAAGTCCAAGAAGCGCGGCTGCAAGTGGAGGAAACGCAATCAAAACGAGGATTGAGGTCAACAATACGTTCCAAGAGAAAATAGACATGCGGAACATAGTCATTCCAGGTGCTCGCATGGTGAAGATCGTGGTTACGAAGTTGACGCCACCAAGAATTGTTCCGAGTCCGCTTACCGCAAGACCCATAATCCAAAGATCGGCACCGATTCCCGGTGAATAAATGTTGTTGGAAAGCGGCGCGTATGCAGTCCAACCAAATGATGCTGCTCCACCAGGACTTAAGAAACCAGCAAAAGCGACAATTCCGCCAAATAGATATAGCCAATACGACAACATATTCATGCGTGGGAAAGCAACATCTGCTGCGCCAATTTGGAGCGGCATAATCACGTTAGCGAAACCAACGAATAGCGGTGTAGCAAACATGAGCAACATGATGGTGCCATGCATTGTGAATACTTGGTTGTATTGCTCAGAGCTTAAGAACTGCATTCCGGGTCGAGTTAATTCAGCGCGAATGAGGAGCGCCAAAATTCCACCAATCAAGAACCAAGCAAAAGAAGTCGCAAGATAGAGATATCCGATGGTTTTGTGATCAGTCGTGGTCAGAATCTTGACTGCCAGCCTGCCTTTTGAAGTTCGAGTCGGCGCGCTAGGAATCTCTTCGGTCATCGGCCGAGTTGCATATGTCGTCATCCTGTGACTCCTGCCTTCAAGGATTGAATGTAATTGTCGAATTCAGATGGGGTAACGACCCTTACCGTGAACCGCATCTGCGAATGCTGGCGACCGCAGAGGATGTTGCAGAATCCGCGATATTCGCCAAGTTCATTTGCGGTGAACTCCAACTTGTTGGTTACGCCAGGGATATTCTGCATTTGAATCATGAACTCTGGAACCCAGAATGAGTGAATGACATCTGATGCGGTGAAGGTGAAACGTACTTTCTCACCTTGTGGCATGTAGAGAACCGGCGGTTGAGCAGGTGTGCCAGTCACGGTAGTTCCGGAGCCGGCTTCGGCATAAGTGAACTGCCATGACCATTGAATTCCATTAACCGTTACATCGTGAATTTCAGAACTTGCCGGCGTGATCTTCACAATCTCGCTCTCGGCTTTTGCGGTGTAGCCAAAGAGGACTGCCACAATAATGAAGGGGATGACGGTGTATGCAATCTCTGCAGGAATGTTGTACTGAAATTGCTTCGGAAAATCTGAGGCTTCTTTAGCGCGATGAAATATCGCTGGCCAGAGAATCAAGATCAGTGTGAAAACTCCGACTACCGCGGCCGCGAGCCATGCACCTTGCCACAGTCCGAAAGCTGATTCATTAACGCTGGTGACGTTTCCCGAGTGACCTAAGCCGGTGAACTCTGAGTTGGAGCATCCCGTCAGAAATGTTGAGGCGGCCACAAGAGCCAGAACCGATACTCGGCGCAGCATGGTCTAAGGATAGTCGCACCTCGCATCAAGACTCATTAGCAGGTAGCGTTCCAAGGGTGTCCCCTATCACAGAGAACACTCCGCAAAGTCGAGACTTCCAAAACGACCTACCGCTGCATCCCGCAGCGCGTGAACTACTCACATATTTCTTCGACGCCGGTTGGCCCGACCCAACAAAAATCCATCAGCAATCTGCGCAACTTAGAAATCACATCGGCGCTGCGCGAGAATCGATTGCCGCAAATTTGGGTATTTCAACCTCAGAACTTGAAGTTGTTGGTGAACTTGGCTTTGGATTTCAAACTGCGATGGGCGGATTGCTCTCCCCCGAAAAAGAATTCGTATTGAGCCAGATAGATCGCCAAGTAATTCATGCGCTAGCTCGAAAGCATTCACAAACTGGTGGTCGAGTTACAGTTATCAATCCAGATCACAACGGTGTGGTTGATTTTCAGGATGCGTTAAGTGATGGAACAGAAGTCCTTTCCTGGCAAGGAACAAACAGAGAAGTTGGTGTGAAGCAAGTTGCTCCAACGATGAAGGAAACTCAATCACTTTTCGCAGATATGACTGCGCAATACCCGCTTGGCTCGCTTCCTGAAAAATGGGATAGCGCGCTATGGGACCCACGAAATTTCGGCGGGCCTCAAGGCATCGCACTCATTGGAATTAAAGATCGTGGTCATTGGCGAAATCCTGGACCTGAAGTTGATAAACGTCGAGTGTATGGATCTTTTTCCAAACCTTTATTGCTAGCAACCGCAGTCGCTCTTGAAAATTGGATCAAGAACGCAGAGGAAGAAATCGCGCACATTTCGAAACTCAACACGACTCTTCGTCGACAACTCCAAACATTGATCCCACAAATCCAAATTGCGAGTCCGCTCGATGCCGACCCGCGATATCTCGCCTTCGTAATTCCTGGAGTAATCGCTGAAGAAGCGCTCCGAAAAGTTGAGAAAGAGGGTTATTTAATTGACGCAGGTTCGGCGTGTGGCGCGGGCGCTTTATCTCCGAGCCACGTTCTCGAAGCCATGGGCTATTCCGCTGACGGGAATTTCAGAGTGACGATTAAGGCTCATCACACGGATGAGTCTGTAAAGGGTGTGGTGGAAGCTTTAGTTAAAGGAATCGCCGCAAGCGCATGAGCCTTGGGCATTTGGATTATCGATTGTGAAACCCTGCTTCTGAATAGTGTCGACGAAATCGATAGTGGCGCCCATCAGATACGGAGTGCTCATCTTGTCAGTCACAACTTTCACAGTTCCGAATGACGCGACGGTATCGCCATCCATGGCGCGATCATCGAAATAAAGTTGGTAACGAAGACCCGAGCAACCACCCGGTTGGACTGCAACGCGAAGACTCAGGTCGTCGCGACCTTCTTGAGCAAGTAGCGCCGCAACTTTTTCTGCCGCTCCGGAAGTTAGATTGATTCCGGTTGTGGTTGTGTCTGCGCTCATGTGATCTCCCGTTGCTGCTCAGTTCTGCTTCATTCTCGTTCCATGTCATGGAGGTCGTTACGACCGTGACTTGGTAACCCGTACTTTACTCTAGGTATTCCTCCATTTCCCGCTGGGAGTGGCACAGGAGATAATGGACGCCTCATGACATCGCTAACAGATTTGCTTCTTCTCGGTCGAGAGAAAGACTTGTCCAGCGAACGAGGCGTCTCCTGTACTGGCGAGCTCCCCGAAGCGAGTGATCCCACTCTCGTCGCGCGCGCCGAATCCGCTCGCGCAGCGCTAGGTAAGCGCGCCATGGTTCTCGGACATCACTATCAGCGCGATGAAGTAATTCAATTCGCAGATATCACCGGAGACTCATTTAAATTAGCTCAAGCCGCCGCCGACAATTCTTCCGCTGAATTTATTTTTTTCTGCGGTGTCCATTTTATGGCTGAGAGCGCTGACATTCTCACGAGTGCCAATCAGAAAGTAATTCTCCCCGATCTTGCAGCTGGATGTTCGATGGCAGATATGGCCACAAATCAGCAAGTGCGCGACGCTTGGAGCAAATTTGAAAAACTTGGTTTTGCCTCACGCACCATCCCTGTGACTTATATGAATTCATCAGCTGCAATTAAATCTTTCACTGGAGAACACGGTGGAACCGTCTGCACCTCATCAAATGCCGAGCGCGCGATGAGATGGGCGCTTGAGAAAGGTGAGAAGATTTTCTTTCTCCCCGATCAACACCTCGGTCGCAACACTGCGGTGTTGAAACTCGGCTTAAGTCTTGAGGATTGCGTTGTTTGGAATCCTTGGAAACCAAACGGTGGACTAACAAATGAGGAGATAACTCGAGCCACCGTCATTTTATGGCGCGGACATTGCTCGGTTCATGGTCGCTTTTCTACCGACAATATTGTTGAAGTAAGGAAACGAGTACCAGGCATCCAAGTCTTAGTTCATCCTGAATGCCAACATGATGTAGTTCGCAATAGCGATGCAGTCGGAAGCACCGAAATGATCATCAAAACGGTTACGCAATCTCCGGCAGGATCCACATGGGCTGTAGGTACGGAGCTCAATCTGGTCAAGCGCTTAGCTGCCAATAATCCTGACAAGACGGTGATTTTCTTAGATAAGACAGTCTGTTATTGCTCAACCATGAATCGAATTGATCTCCCACATCTTGTATGGGCGATGGAGTCTGTCGCCGAGGGTCGATTGGTCAATGAAATTAAGGTTGCAGAGAAAACCGCTCAATTTGCTCGAGTTGCGCTAGAGCGAATGCTGGCTTTACCGTAACGCTCATGACGACTGATAACGATGGCAAAAGCGCTCCCGAAAAGAAGGGCCGCCCGACACCTAAACGCAAAATCGCTGAACAACAACGTGTCGTCAATCGTCTAGCGCCAGCAGCCACTAAAGAAGCGAAGAAGTTACAGAAGCAACAAGCCAGAATTCTTCGTGCGCAACAGCGTGATGCGTATATGCGCGGAGATGAAAGCGCGCTCCCTCCACGAGATAAAGGTCCGGTACGTAAGTTCATTCGTAACTACGTTGATTCGCGTCGCTCTATCGGAGAATTCTTCTTACCGATCATCGTCCTGGTTCTCTTCCTAACACTTATCCCGCTGGTCTATGTTCAATTCTTAGCAATTGCACTTATGTATTCGGCATTGTTGTTCTCGGCCATTGATGGATTCTTCTTATCGCGACGAATCAAACGTGAAGTTTCACAACGCTTCCCTGATGCGCCCCTCAAGGGATTAGGAATGTATGGGTGGCTCAGGTCAACCCAGATTCGACGTTTGCGAGCACCGCTTCCTCAGGTAAAACGCGGCGATAAGATTTAAATCTTAAGCGCGAGGTTGAGGACTCTTAGTTTTCTCTGGATCTCGTTCGGGAAGTTTGCCGAGCACGGCGTCAATTGCCTTCATTGTTTCTGTACTCAGTTTCACACCGCTTGCCTTTACGTTCTCTTTGATCTGAGCGGGTTTTGTTGCGCCAATGATTGCGCTGGAGACGTTGGGATTTTGTAGTACCCAGGCAACTGCTA
>CAZZMU010000010.1:1519-5099 GCA_964655345.1 uncultured Clavibacter sp. | reverse complement strand
GCGCCAATGATTGCGCTGGAGACGTTGGGATTTTGTAGTACCCAGGCAACTGCTAGTTGAGCGAGCGTCAAACCTTCTTTTTCTGCGATCGGCTTTAAATTCTGGACCGCAGTTAGAACTTCATCTCTCATCCAACCCGAAATCATGTTCGCGCCACCTTTTTTATCTGTTGCGCGGGATCCTTGTGGTGGTTTTGCCCCTGGAAGATACTTACCAGTTAATGCACCTTGAGCAATCGGCGACCAGACAATGTGCCCAATTCCTTTTGCGCGACATACCGGATCTACTTTGCTCTCAATAACGCGCCACAACATCGAGTATTGAGGCTGACTCGAAACAAATCGGTCATATCCCTTGGAATCTTGAATTCTCAGCGCGCTAGTGATTTGTTCAGCGCTCCATTCTGAGAAACCAATGTACATAACTTTTCCTTGGCGAATCAGATCATCGAATGCGGAAAGGCTCTCTTCGAGCGGAGTTTCGAAGTCAAAGCGGTGGAATTGATAAAGATCGATATGGTCTGTTTGTAATCGCTTAAGTGAAGCGTGAACCGATTCCATAATGTGCTTGCGGCTTGAACCGCGATCGTTTTTTCCGGTACCGGTTGGAAAATAGACTTTTGTAAAGAGTTCATACGATTCGCGCTTGACTCCCTTAAGAGCTTTTCCCAGCACGGTTTCTGCGCGAGTTCCGGCATAAACATCGGCAGTATCAAAACTTGTTATTCCGCAATCAAAGGCGGCACGAACGCATTTAATCGCCGCATCCTGTTCGACCTGAGAACCATGCGTAATCCAATTTCCATAGGTTATTTCCGATACATACATGCCTGAGCTGCCGAGACGTCTATATTCCATAGTGCCGAGCGTAGTGCCTCCTTGCTTACTGGTCACTTTGGTGGTTTATTGCGCCCACAACTTCATAGTCTTGTGGAATGGGGAAGTCGGTGAAAATCCGACGCTGACCCGCAACCGTGAGCATGTGTTTCTACATGTAAGTCGGATTACCACCCACAAAACATTTCTTTACCACCCGTCGAGGTTTACGGGGCGGAAATTTTTTTTCGCCATCGTGAATCCCTTCTTTTTGGAAAGGTTCACATGCTTCACAAATCAATTCGAATTTTTTTCTCACTTCTTCTCTCTTCACTCTCATTACTTGTTCTCCCGAATGCATCTCATGCAGCAACTGGGTATCGCTATTGGGGCTATTTTCAAGCACCAGCTGGCGCCACTTCATGGACTGCCGCAATGACGGGGCCCTCTGTTGAAGTAAAAGACGGCGATGTTGAAGGTTGGGCATTTGTCTTTAGCAATAACGACATTCCCGCCGTCTCTCCGATGATGGAACCCGACTTCGCAACTCTCTGTGGAGATACATCTGAAGCTGCGGGCAAAATTCGAGTCGGACTTGTTGTTGATTTCGGCGCAGGCAACATAGCTCCTGAAGGTGAAACTCCACGCGAGTTCTTCTCTGATTGCGTTGTTCTACCTCAAGGATCTGTTGGCCTGGATGTTCTGAAAGCTGCGCTCGACGTACGAGCTGGTGATTCAGGATTGATCTGTGGCATTGCTGGATATCCAGCTCAAGAATGTGGTGCAGAAATCGAAGCTCCGGCTGCCGAAGAAGCTGTCACAACTGCTGCTCCAGCTGAGGAGCAATCTTCAAACCGTTCGTTGCCGATTCTATTGGCAGCGCTAGGAGCCATGATTGTTGTAGGTTTAATATTTAACCGACGTCGTAGCCGCTGATTTCTTTTTGTTAATGTTGAAGATTCGCACGCGAGTAACCACGTCAAGTTTTCATCCCTTGACGTGGTGGTTGTGGGCTGTACTTCTAGCCACGACTCTCCTGCTGGCAAATACTCGCGCTATCTCAATTGCAATTGTGACATCTACTTTAATCTTGGCTTTCTCAATGCAGCGCCACACAGCTGGGTTTCACACTTTCCGCTGGGCGCTACGTTTCGCAATAATCGCCTTTTGTTTTCGTATGTTTATCTCAATCATGATTGGCGTTCCGATGCCTGGAAGAACCATTTTTACTCTTCCTCAACTTCACCTTCCAGATTATCTTGTTGGAATTCGCATTGGCGGGCCAGTAACGACCCAGCGATTTTTCAGTGGTTTTGACGAAGCAATTCTTCTAGTAGCACTCATACTTCTTTTTGCGACCGCGAATTCAATGAGCAACCCACATGGCTTGCTCCGAATTTTGCCTAAGCGTTTTTATGGTTTCGGTCTCGCAGGTGTCATTTCCACTTCAGTTGTACCGCAAGCAGTTCGAGGAATTGAAAGAGTTCGTAGCGCTCGACGACTTCGCGGCAAGAGTTCACACGGTATTCGCTCGTGGCGCGGAGTGGCGCTTCCGGTATTGGAAGATTCTTTAGAGCGCTCCATTGATTTGGCAGCCGGCTTAGAAAGTCGTGGTTATGGCTACTTTCCACGGCCAACGAGATATCGACCCGATAGGTGGAAATTTCGCGACACATTAGCAATAAGTGGTGGTCTCTACTGCTTGGTGATTGTTATTGCTTCATCAGGGTCATTGATTGTTGCACCGATTCTTGTCGCCTTATTTGTCCTTACTCCGGTGTTTTCTTCATGATTACATTTACCAATGTTTCGTTGATTTATCCCAACTCGCACAAGACAATCATTGAAAACGCATCGTTCAGCGTGAACGAAGGCGAATTCGTGCTTCTTATGGGCCACACCGGGGCGGGAAAAAGTTCAGTGCTCAAACTTATTAATGGTTTGGTTCCTCACCACACAGGTGGAATTCTCTCGGGAGATATTTCTGTGGCTGGACGATCTACTCGACTCATGAAACCTGGCGAATTAGCTGATGTAGTTGGAATCGTCGGACAGAACCCAATCAATAGTTTCGTCTCCGACATTGTCGAAGACGAAATTGCTTTTGGCCTTGAATCTTTAGGCGTTGCGCCAGAAATCATGCGTAAGAGAGTCGAAGAAGTCTTAGATCTCCTCGCACTGGCTCCACTTCGTAAGAGATTGATTGCTGAGCTCAGCGGTGGCGAACAACAACGCGTTGCCATCGCCGCTGCATTAGTTACTAACCCAAAAGTTCTCCTTCTTGACGAACCAACAAGCGCATTGGATCCAATCGCCGCCGAAGAGGTACTCTCAATCTTGCATCGTCTCGTTCATGATTTAGGTTTGACTGTCATCGTTGCTGAACATCGTTTAGAGAGAGTGATTCAGTTCGTTGATCGCATCATTCTGGTTCATGGAGATGGAACTCTTGAATTAGGATCGACTACAGCAATCTTGGAAAACTCGCCCATTGCTCCGCCCCTTGTTGAGTTGGCCCGCACACTTCAACTTTCCACAATCCCTTTGAGCATCCGCGAGTTTAGAAAAATAGCTCCACGCATCGAAAGTGCGATGCAGGAGTTGAGTTCTGTTGCGCCCAAACCACATGGCTCAATCGCAATGTCGATGAGAAATGTCTCGGCTTCGTATCGTGACTCAGAAAACTCTTACGCTCTTTCCGATATCAATCTAGAAATACATGAAGGTGAAATTGTTGCGCTTATGGGCAGAAATGGCGCTGGAAA
>CAZZMU010000010.1:0-1419 GCA_964655345.1 uncultured Clavibacter sp. | reverse complement strand
CCTCGATGCACATCCTCGCGATATTTCTGAAGGTCAAAGACTCGGCTTAGCGCTCAGCATCATTCTCTCTGCATCACCGAAACTGGTAATTCTCGATGAACCAACTCGCGGACTGGATTACGAATCTAAGAAAATCCTGGTTACGAATCTCAAACGGATTGCGCACAAAGACAATCGCTCAGTATTCATTTCGACACATGATGTGGAGTTGGTGGCCGATGTTGCGGACAGAGTGATTTTCCTTGCTGATGGAGAAGTAATAGCCGACGGAACAACGCGCCAAGTATTGACCGCTTCTCCAGCTTTTGCTCCACAAGTAAATAAAGCTCTCCCCCACACGCAATGGCTCACGGTCAGCGAAGTTGAAAGACATGTCAGTGAAAATTAGCAAGTACTACTCACCCGCTTTACTATTGATTGCTTCACTGATCGGCATTCATGCTTTTATCTGGCCTCTTTATCTTCCAGATTCTAGTTTCTTTCTTTTTACTCCGGATTCGGCGCGGGCACTTGCAATAGTTATTGCGTGCATTGCGGTCTCGATAATTGCGCTGGACATTAGCTACGGAACCTTAGATAGCAAAAACGTTGCATTGCTGGGAGTTCTCTCTGCGCTTATCGCCGCGTTGCGTCTTGTAGGAGCTGGCGCAATTGGATTGGAACCCATGTGGTTCTTGCTGATCACATCAAGTTTTGTTTTTGGTGCCAGATTTGGTTTCTCACTCGGAGTTCTTTCACTTGCTATTTCCGCACTTCTCACCGGTGGCATTGGGCCCTGGTTACCATTTCAGATGTTATCTGCAGGCTGGATCGGTTACTTCTCCGGGCTAATTGGAATTGGAGTTCGAAGAGCGTCTTATTCAGTACAACGATTCGCACTTATCGGAATCGGGATCATAACTTCACTAAGTTTCGGCGTCCTCATGGATCTGCAACTCTGGCCCTGGGTGGCAGGTATAGATACTCAGCTCTCATTCACTCCTGGAGATTCAATAGTCGACAATCTTCAGAAGTTTGCGGTTTTTCATTTCGCAACTGCTCTGGCTTGGGATATTCCGCGAGCCTTTACGACTTCAATTCTGATTGCCCTGACATCGATTCCTATTGTGAAGTCGTTAGAGCGTGCCCGAATAAAAATGAATTTCACTTCACATGCGATGGCACGAAAGGCACACGCACAATAACGCCAGAACTCTCGCGTCCGCGGATATCTATGTTGACACGAGTATCTATTGGTAGGCGATGAGAAAGCAGAGCTAGCGCGATACCAGTCTTTAATGTCGGAGAGAATGTTCCGCTTGTTACACGTCCAATAACAGCGCCTGTGTCATCCCGAACTTCCATATCGGCTCGTGGAATTCCGCGGTCCTGAATCCGTATTGCGCTTAAAACGCGATGTTTCTTCGACTCTTTCTGCGC
>CAZZMU010000009.1:9870-17182 GCA_964655345.1 uncultured Clavibacter sp. | reverse complement strand
CGCCTGCTTTGGGAGCAGGAGACCGTGGGTTCGAATCCCTCCGCCCCGACCAGAATAAAGAAAATATGTCAGGAGTCATGTGAAAAGCGCTGTTGAAACAATTTCTGCAACACGTGTCCGTATCTCTATCGATGTTGATTTCAACGATCTCGAGCCACATGTAAAACGCGCATATCAATCAATCTCCGAAAGAATTGTCATTCCTGGTTTCCGTAAAGGAAAAGTTCCTCGCGCCATGATTGACCAACGTGTTGGACGCGGAGCGGTTCTTGACGAAGCAATCAACAGTGCGCTTCCAGATTTCTACACCCAAGCCGCACGTGAAAATGATGTTCTCGTAGTTGGTCGTCCTTCGGTGGATATTAAGGAGCTCAAAGATAACGAGCTTGTGAAATTCGAAGTTGAAGTTGATGTCCGTCCTGAAATCAAACTTCCAGATTTCTCCAAGATTGAAATTAGCGTTGACGATGTTTCGGTCACAGATAAAGATGTAGAGGAACAGATTGAGGCGCTTCGAATTCGCTTTGGAACTTTAACTACCGTCGAAAAAGATGCTGCGGCTGGAGACTTTGTATCGATAGATCTCATCGCACGCGTTGATGGAAAAGAAGTTGATGGTGGTTCGGCAAATGGAATTTCCTATGAAGTTGGCTCCAATCGCATGATTGATGGCCTCGATGCCGCACTTGAAGGAATGAAAGTCAACGACACAAAGAAGTTCAGCGCTCCCTTGGTAGGCATGCAAGAAGGCGAAACTGGGGAAGTGGAAGTCACTCTTAAAGCAGTCAAGAAGCGTGAGCTCCCCGACCTCAATGATGAATTTGCCAAGTTAGCGAGTGAATTCGAAACTTTGAAGGAACTTGAAGCGGATGTTCGTGAACGCCTCAAGCGTTTGAAAGCTATGGAACAAGGCGCACAAGCTCGTGACAAACTGCTCAAACTTCTCCTTGATACCGTTGAGATTCCGGTCCCAGAAAACCTCGTGAACGATGAAGTTAATGATCATCTTGAAAAAGAAAATCGCCTTGACGACGAAACTCATCGCACTGAGGTAACTGAAGAAATCACACGTTCTGTGCGGGGAGACTTCCTTTTGGACTCCATCGTGAAAGCAGAAGAAGTACAAGTCTCTGAAACTGAACTTACTGAGTACCTCATTCGCACTGCAGCCAGATATCAAATGACTCCCGATCAATTTGCGCAGCAAATCTCCCAAGCGGGTCAGATTGCTACGTTGATGGCTGAAGTAGCGCGAACAAAAGGATTAGCTGTCGTGCTCGAGCGAGTCAAAGTAAAAGATGCATCAGGAAATGTCGTAGATCTCGCAGCGCTTGCGCCGAAGAAGGCTGAAGAAGCACAAGCCTAAATTCGCTCTGCCCTGAGCGAACATCGCGAGATTTCTCCCTTTCGAGGAAGCATTTTGCGCTGCGGAGCGTTAGGGTCACTACATAACTTTTATCAGGAGGATTCTGTGGAGCTGATTACCCCACGCATGGCGACCCCAAACGCCGGTGGTTTAGATGACCAGGTCTATAACCGATTACTCAAGGAACGAATCATTTTCCTTGGCTCAGTCGTGGAAGACACCATGGCAAATGCGATAGCCGCACAAATGTTGCTACTGGCTGCTGAAGATCCTGATAAAGATATTTTCTTATATATAAATTCACCAGGAGGCTCTATCTCCGCGGGAATGGCAATTTACGACACGATGCAATACATCAAGAATGATGTCGCAACTGTTGCGATGGGACTTGCGGCTTCGATGGGGCAATTCCTTCTCTGCGCTGGCGCTCCCGGAAAGCGTTATGCATTGCCACACGCACGAATCATGATGCACCAGCCCTCTGGTGGAATTGGTGGAACTGCCTCAGACATCAAAATTCAAGCTGAACAAATGTCTTTCACAAAGAAGAAAATGGCCGAACTTATTGCTCATCACACGGGCCAGAAAATGGACACCATCACCGCTGACTCTGATCGCGATCGTTGGTTTACTGCGGAGGAAGCCAAGGAATATGGCTTTGTTGATCATGTCGTTAAATCAGCTGGCCAAGTCTCAGGAAGCGGAGGAACCGCGCGATGAAAATTAACGATATTCACAATCGTTACGTCCTTCCAACCATTGAAGAACGAACAGCTTATGGATACAAACGACTTGATCCATACACAAAACTCTTTGAAGAAAGAATCATCTTCCTTGGACAAGGGATCGATGACACCGTCGCGAACGATGTTATGGCCCAACTTCTTACTCTCGAATCGATGGATCCAGATCGTGACATCATGATGTACATCAATTCTCCGGGAGGATCTTTCACAGCGTTAACAGCAATTTATGACACGATGCAGTTCGTTCGTCCAGATGTCATGACAATCTGCTTGGGACAAGCTGCTTCTGCAGCTGCGGTACTTCTTGCAGGCGGAACTGCAGGTAAGCGTTACGCGCTTGAGCATTCTCGAATTTTGATTCACCAGCCATACAGCGAAGGTGGCGGACAAGGTTCTGATATCGAGATCCAAGCCCGCGAAGTTCTGCGTATGCGCGGACTATTGGAAGAGATGCTCGCAAAGCACTCAAAGAAGTCGAAGGAAGATATCGGCAAAGATATTGAGCGTGACAAGATTCTTACTGCTGCTGAAGCTGTTGAATACGGTTTAGTCGACCAGATTCTTGCTTCGCGTAAAGCTTCATCAAAGAAGTAAAACCAGCCTCAATTCCTCTCAGGGCGAACATGTTTCGCCCTCATTGGTAACGCCCACAGACTTACGATTAGTGCCTTCCCTAAAGAAAGTAGGCGTTCTGTGACTCGCATCGGTGAAAGCGGCGATCTTCTTAAGTGTTCTTTCTGTGGCAAGACCCAGAAACAAGTAAAGAAACTTATCGCTGGTCCCGGCGTTTATATCTGCGATGAATGTATCGATTTATGTAATGAAATTATTGAAGATGAATTAACCGAAGCGTCGACCGCGGGACTGCAGGAACTTCCTAAGCCTCAAGAAATTTACGACTTTCTCGATCAATATGTGATCGGACAAGATCGGGCAAAGAAGTCTTTGTCTGTTGCTGTTTATAACCACTACAAGCGAATCAAAGCCGGAGATCGCCATCGCGAAGACGGTGTAGAACTTTCGAAGAGCAACATTCTTCTTCTTGGCCCAACTGGATGTGGAAAGACTTTACTCGCCCAAACTTTAGCTCGGATGCTCAATGTGCCTTTCGCAATCGCTGATGCGACCGCACTCACAGAAGCCGGTTATGTTGGAGAGGATGTCGAAAATATCCTCTTGAAATTAATCCAAGCTGCTGACTTTGACGTTAAAAAAGCTGAAACCGGAATCATTTATATTGATGAAATCGATAAGGTTGCTCGCAAGAGTGAGAACCCATCAATCACTCGAGATGTCTCTGGCGAAGGCGTACAGCAAGCGCTGTTGAAAATTCTTGAAGGAACTACAGCATCGGTTCCACCCCAAGGCGGACGTAAACATCCGCACCAGGAATTCATCCAGATTGACACCACAAATGTTCTGTTCATTGTTGGCGGAGCGTTCGCTGGACTTGAGAAGATTATTGAGGGCCGAAAAGGCAAAGCAGGAGTCGGATTTAACGCAACACTTCAAACCGAAAAAGATAAAGAATCGAATGATCCATTTGCTGATGTAATGCCGGAAGATCTATTGAAATTCGGCATGATTCCAGAGTTTATTGGCCGACTTCCCATTGTGACCTCTGTAGAAAATCTGGATCGTGCAGCTCTACTTCAAATCCTGACAGAGCCCAAGAATGCTTTAGTACGCCAATACCAGCATCTTTTTGGAATGGATGATGTGGAATTTGAAATCTCGACCGATGCTCTTGAAATCATCGCCGATCAAGCAATTGCGCGCGGGACCGGCGCGCGTGGATTACGCGCAATCATGGAAGAGATTCTCCTGCCCGTAATGTATGAAGTCCCTAGCAAGAAAGAAATTGGAAAAGTAATCATTACTCCAGACGTCGTTACTTCAAAAGCTTCACCAACATATGTTGAACGTGGCCCCAATAGCGTCAAGCGCTCTCCGAAACGCGGGGAAGAGAAGACCGCGTAACTCTCGGTAGTATCTCGCCTTATGTCAGAGTTGCCTTCGCAATTTTCTCCAAGTGAGATTGAGGGACCTCTCTACCAGAAATGGATTGAAGCAGGTTACTTTTCGGCCAATTCGAAATCAGATAAAGATCCATTCTGCATAGTAATTCCGCCTCCGAATGTAACTGGAAGTCTCCACATTGGTCATGCGTTAGATCATACGATTCAAGATTTATTAATTCGCATGAAGCGAATGAAAGGTTTTGAAACGCTTTGGCTTCCTGGAATGGACCACGCAGGAATTGCAACTCAAAATGTTGTTGAAAAGCAATTAGCAGCTCAAGGAAAGTCTCGTCACGACTTCACTCGAGAAGACTTCGTAAAGAAAGTTTGGGAATGGAAAGCTGAATCAGGCGGAGCAATTCTCGGACAGATGAAAAGACTTGGCGACTCCGTTGATTGGAGTCGCGAGAGATTCACGATGGATGAGGGGCTTTCGGAAGCGGTTCTTACGATCTTCAAGAGACTTTACGATGCAGGTCTCATCTATCGAGCCGAGAGAATCATTAATTGGTGTCCACGATGCTTGACAGCACTTTCAGACATTGAAGTTGACCATAGCGATGATGCTGGCGAATTTGTTCAAGTGCGTTACGGTGATGATGAATTAAGTATTACTGTCGCCACAACCCGACCAGAAACAATGCTCGGTGATGGTGCAGTAGCTGTCCACCCCAATGACGAACGATACAAGCACATGATTGGCAAGAAAGTTCTTTTGCCTCTTGTTAATCGAATGATTCCAGTTATTGCCGATGAACTCGTTGAGCCCGAATTTGGTACTGGCGCCGTGAAAGTAACTGCTGCCCACGATCCAAATGACTTTGAAATGGGAATGCGCCACAACGTTCCCCTTATTGTGATTATGAACGAGCACGGAGTTATGGAAGGTACTGGCACAGAGTTTGATGGAATGGACAGATTTGATGCTCGTAAAGCTGTCGTTGAAAAATTAAGGAGCATGGGTCGAGTAGTCTCAGAGAAGAGACCGTATATTCACGCCGTCGGTCACTGTTCTCGCTGCGATACGACAGTTGAGCCACGACTTTCAAAACAATGGTTTGTGAAAGTTGCTCCACTTGCAAAAGCCGCTGGTGATGCTGTTCGTGATGGCAAAGTGAAAATTGATCCAGTTTCAATGGAGCCGCGCTTTTTCGAGTGGGTAGACAACATGCATGACTGGTGTGTTTCACGTCAGTTGTGGTGGGGGCATCGAATTCCGGTCTGGTACGGACCGAATGAAGAAGTTGTTGTGGTTGGTCCCGGTGAAAAAGCACCCGATGGTTATCTACAAGACCCAGATGTGCTCGATACCTGGTTTTCATCGGCTTTATGGCCGTTCTCAACATTGGGATGGCCCGCTAAAACCGATGATTTAAAAAAGTTCTATCCCACAAGCGTTCTTGTCACTGGTTACGACATCCTTTTCTTCTGGGTAGTTCGCATGATGCTCTTTGGTTTATTTGCAATGGATGGCGTTCCGCCATTCCACGTCATTGCCTTGCACGGATTAGTGCGTGATAAACATGGAAAGAAAATGAGCAAGTCAAAAGGAAACGTTGTAGATCCACTCGAATTCATGGACAAATATGGTTCTGATGCACTTCGATTCACACTCGCTCGCGGTGCAAACCCAGGCACTGACCAAGCACTTGCTGAAGAGTGGATTGGTGGTTCAAGAAATTTCGCAACTAAGGTGTGGAATGCATCGAGATTTGCGATGATGAATGGCGCAACAATTGACGGCCCACTCCCACAACCTTCTGAACTGAACCATGTAGATCGGTGGATATTGAATCGCCTTGAAACTACGATCAAAAGCGTTGATACCCTGTACGAAACTTTTGAATTTGCTAAAGGTTGTGAAGAGATTTATCACTTCGCTTGGGATGAAGTTTGCGATTGGTATTTGGAGTTGATCAAAGATTCCTTTGCCCAGGGTGGAGATGGCGCTCAAAAGACGCGACGCGTTCTCGGTCATGTTCTAGATCAACTTCTACGTCTCATGCATCCGACGATGCCATTCCTATCTGAAGCGCTTTGGACATCACTCACTGGTGGAGAATCACTAGTTATAGCTGACTGGCCCAAAGTTTCTGACGTAAAAGAAGATCACGAAGCGCTATCGGTCGTGGGAGATATGCAACGTCTCATAACAGAGATCCGACGTTTTAGAAGCGATCAAGGTATAAAAACTTCGGCTCGAATTGCCGCCAGAATTGATGGTCTAACAGGTGCGCTAACCTCATATGAATCAGCAGTTCGATTCTTGGTCCGTCTAGATGATGCCAAAGCAGACTTCAAACCGAGCGCAAAGATTGAAGTCGGCGATTTCACTGTCCATTTTGATCTCACTGGAAGCGTCGATGTCAAAGCTGAAAGATCTCGCTTAAGCAAAGATTTAGATGCAATAAAGAAAGATCAGGAAACTGCCCGAGTGAAGTTAGAAAACGAGAACTTCATGGCTAAAGCTCCAATGGATATTGTGAAAACTATTCGAGATCGTATGGAGTTCTGCGAATCTGAAATCACAAGAATCTCTGCGCTACTTGCGGCGCTCCCACAAGATTAAAGAGCAATGACAAGTAAAGATGATCTAGAGAGACTTAACGCAATCGAAAATGCGTTACTTAACCGCTGGCCTGAGACCCGCATCGCCCCAACGTTAGAGCGCATCGCAGCTCTCGTCGATGTCCTGGGATCGCCTCAACTTTCCTATCCAACAATTCATATCGCGGGGACCAATGGAAAAACCACCACAACGCGATTAATCGATTCACTTTGTTTTGAGCTCGGAATGCGCACGGGCCGTTTTACTAGTCCACATCTAGAAAGTTTCTTGGAAAGAATTTCTATTAATGGAGAGCCAATATCTGCCGAAGGAATGATTGCTACATATAACGACATTGCACTCTATCTAGACCTCATTGACTCCAAGATGCCAAATAAACTTTCATTCTTCGAAGCGATGTGCGCGCTTTCCTTTGTCGCTTTTGCTGAATTTCCTGTCGATGTGGGAATTTTTGAATGTGGCATGGGCGGAGAATGGGACTCCACGAACGTAATCAATGCTGCGGTTTCTGTCATAACGCCCATTGGTTTTGACCACATGGAATACCTTGGTGATACGTTGGAAAAGATCGCGACCACCAAGTCAGGCATTATCAAAGATGGAAGTTTTG
>CAZZMU010000009.1:0-9770 GCA_964655345.1 uncultured Clavibacter sp. | reverse complement strand
ACGTTGGAAAAGATCGCGACCACCAAGTCAGGCATTATCAAAGATGGAAGTTTTGCGGTCTTAGCTCGACAAGAACCTGAAGTTGCCCAAGTTTTGATGCATAAAGCTGCCACAGTCGATGCCACCCCAATTCGCGAAGGAATCGAATATTCAGTAAAGAGCCGTGCTCTAGCTGTCGGAGGACAGTTGATATCTATCGCAGGCGTTTATGGTGAATACAATGATTTATTTCTTCCGCTTCACGGAGCCCACCAGGCGGCTAATGCCGCAACTGCTATCGCGGCAGTTGAGGTATTTGCAGGCGAATCGAAACTTGATGAAGAAGTCGTGCGCGAAGCCTTAGTTAATGCAACCTCACCAGGACGCTGCGAAATTGTTATGCGCAATCCGACCGTCATTATCGATGCTGCCCATAATCCGCATGGCGCAGTCTCGCTCAAGCGAACTTTGGCAGATGAATTCGATTTCGATGCTGTGATCGGCGTTGTTGCACCCATGGGTGATAAAGATGTTGAAGGCATATTGGAGGAATTTGAAAACGTTATGAATCGAATTATTGTGACTCGTAATTCTTCTCATCGCGCAGCTTCCGTTGATGAACTTTATGACAGTGCAATTCAGATTTTTGGATCTGAGAGAGTCTCTAAATCAGAGTCACTCCACTCCGCAATCGCTGAGGCCATCGAGCAAGCAAAACTTGAAAATGCTGTGAACGATCACAATACCGCGGTCGTGATTGCAGGTTCGGTTGTGTCGGCGGGCGAATCTCGAGCTATAGTTCGAAAACTGAAAGAATCTCGCTCATGAAAATGTTGGCACGAAGCGTTCTCATAATGGAAATTTTTATTATGGGTTTTGCTCTTCTGCTTGCTAAGGATCTTCCTAGCTCTAGAGGTTTGACATTTGGCGCGGTCATTGCCGTACTTGCATTATTCTCAGCAGGAACTCTGCAAAGGAAATTTGGCTGGATTCTGGGATGGCTGGTTCAGATATTGATGATTGCTTACGGTTTTGTGGTATTCACGATGTTCATTCTTGGGGCGATTTTCTTGGGCCTCTGGGTAACCGCCATCGTGGTTGGGCGAAAGGGTGAGGCGGCTCGGGCCGCATTTAACGAGGGTCGCGAAGGTAAAAATTCACAATAGACTTAGCCCGTGACTAACCCCAACTCCACTTCGCAGCGCACACTCATTCTGGTTAAACCAGATGGAGTGCGACGCGGTTTAGTTGGCGAGGTAATTTCGCGCATCGAAAGTAAGGGTTACAAGATTTCTGCGCTGCGTATGTTGACGGCAGAAAAATCCATGCTTGAGTCACATTACGCAGAACATCAAGGTAAACCATTTTATGAACCACTTATGGAGTTCATGCTCTCAGGACCCATCGTTGCAATGATTGCCGAAGGCGAGAGAGTAATTGAAGGTTTCCGTTCGTTAGCAGGCGCCACAGATCCAACTGTTGCTGCCCCCGGTTCAATCCGCGGTGATTTGGCTCGCGATCAAGGAACTCGTGTGGTCCAGAATATTGTGCATGGATCAGATTCCACTGAATCTGCTGAACGTGAAATAAAGATTTTCTTCCCCAACATTTAAGGAGATATATATGGCAAACCAGGTAAACCGCTGGACATTTCTAGGTCGTGACATGGCGATCGATCTTGGTACTGCCAATACTTTGGTCTATGTCCGTGGCAAAGGAATCGTCCTAAACGAGCCAAGCGTTGTTGCTGTCAATCAAGATACCGGCGCAGTCTTAGCTGTCGGCACTGAAGCAAAGAAGATGATTGGTCGTACTCCTGGAAGTATCGTTGCAATTCGTCCGCTCAAGGACGGAGTTATCGCTGACTTCGATACTACGGCTTTGATGATTAAGTACTTTATCCGTCAAGTTCACAAGCGCACCTATCTAGCAAAACCACGAATCGTTATTTGCGTTCCATCAGGAATTACTGGTGTAGAGCAGCGCGCTGTTAAAGATGCTGGTTACGAAGCTGGCGCACGGAAGGTTTACATCATTGAAGAGCCTATGGCTGCAGCAATCGGAGCGGGGCTTCCTATCCATGAACCAACTGGAAACATGGTGGTTGATATCGGTGGTGGAACTACGGAAGTTGCCGTTATTTCACTGGGCGGAATCGTTACTGCACTTTCAATCCGAGTTGGTGGCGATGAACTGGATCAAGCCATTATCAATTGGGTGAAGAAAGAATTTTCACTAATGTTGGGAGAGCGAACTGCCGAAGAAATTAAGATGGCAATCGGTTCTGCTTATCCATTGCGTGATGAACCCGATGCCGAAATACGCGGACGCGATCTTGCTACTGGTCTTCCAAAAACGATCGTTGTTTCCTCAGAAGATATTCGTAAAGCGCTAGAAGAACCGGTAAATGCAATCGTGAACGCTGTAAAAGGAACTCTCGACAGAACTCCTCCAGAACTTGCCGCAGATCTCATGGATCGTGGAATTGTTCTTACTGGAGGCGGTGCACTCTTGAAGGGTCTTGACGAAAGATTGCGACATGAGACCGGTATGCCGATTCATGTTTCGGAACGTCCACTCCAAGCCGTTGTAGAAGGCTCTGGAAAGTGCGTAGAAGAATTTGAGGCGCTAGAGAAAGTTCTAATCTCCGAGCCACGCCGTTAGTTGAAGTATGGCAAATAGGGGAGCTAATCGAACGAGACTTCTATGGGTCTCGCTCTTGGTGACTTCACTATTTCTTATCACGCTTGATCTTCGTGGCGTAAGCGTCATCTCATCTATTCGCACGGGTACACAGTCGGTTCTTGCTCCAGTCCAAAGAATTGGCAGCAATGTGCTCTCACCTTTCTCGAATTTCTTCAAAGATATAACCAATCTTGGACGGACTAATTCGAAAATCGATGCCCTCAAAGCAGAAAATGAGAGACTCAAGAGTGAATTGATCTTCAACGACAATGTCTTAGGAGAGCTAGAACAACTCAAGGGAGTGCTCAATCTTGCTGGAAAAGCTCGATACAAAGTCGTCTCTGCAAGAGTAATTAGTAAGGGCGGCACGGGAACCTTTGGTGAAACAGTCGTTCTCGATGCCGGAAGCGATTCTGGGATTAAACGCGATATGACAGTTATTGCTGATGCGGGCCTTGTGGGCGTTGTTAAGTCGACTACGAAAAGTTCTTCAGTCGTTTTGCTTATGAGCGATCCATCTTTTCGAATTGGTGTTCGTGTAGCAGGCTCACAAGATATGGGAATTCTCTCTGGAGAAGGTGAAGGAAAATTCTCACTTCGAATGCTGAGCGCCACCGGACAACTCAAGGCGGGAGATGTACTTCTTTCGCGAGGAAGTTCTGGAGATAAACCTTTTGTTCCTGGAGTCCCGGTTGGCAAAGTCATCACGATCGATAACTCCACTGGTCAATTAACAAAGCAAGGTCGAGTCATGGGCTTTGTTGATCTCAACGCACTTGGAGTTGTGAGCGTCGTTATCGCAAGCGTTGACGGAAATCCTGGAGATGCATTAGTTCCACAAGCTCCAAAGCCCGCACCAACTGTGACGATATTTGTGACGCCGACTCCTACTGCTACTGAGTAAGGTGAGTTGACTGTTCAATGACCTTAAACCGTTTACCAGCAATCGCAATTGTTTTCCTTTTATTTTTCATATTGCAGGAATCAATTCTCAACAAGATTGACTTCTTTATAGGTGGCTTCTCCCTTTATCTTGCTTTCTTCATGGCCTGGATTATGCAAGATGAAAGAAATAGCGCAGTCGCAACAGGATTTATTGCTGGACTCATTGCTGATCTTTCACCAACTCTTGAAGCACCATTTGGATTATGGACTTTCATTTTGACTTCTATGAGCTATGTGTTGGCCACAAATGTTCGCGCTGCTCTAGATTCTGAAATCAGTCCAGTCGTGATGTCAATTGTGACCGTTAGCGGAAGTTCTTTGGCGTTGTTCCTATTCGTACTGTGCGGCGCGATTCTTGGCCAAGATGTTGGATCGTCAAGTTATGTAGTCCAGGAAATTTTCGGTAATGCTGTGTGGACTTTTCTGCTTTCACCGCTGTATGTACCAATAACTGTCGCACTCTACCGCGCAACTCTCACCGCGAGGAATAGATAGATGCGAAGCCGCTCTCAGCTAAATCTTCTCGTCGTTCAAGTATTGGTAGTTTCTTTGATGTTGGCTCTTGTGGGTCGTCTTTTCTATCTTCAAGTCGCAGACGGTCCTCGATATCAAGAGGCAGCACTTGATATTCAGAGTAGAGATATCGTCACCCCAGCACTTCGTGGCCTAATCGTCGACAACGAAGGCCGTCCGATGGCGATAAATAAAGCTGGTCTCATGGTTACTGCAGATCGCTCTGTTCTCGACAAGCAAGGTGATAAAGGAGCTGCCGTACTTTCTAGAGTGGCCGGCGTTTTGAAATTAGATTTTGTAGATGTCTTTGCTCGCACCAGACTTTGCGGAGAATTGCCAAAAGGTGAGCGCGTTGGTTGTTGGAACGGTAATCGATATCAACCAATTCCAATTACGAAAGAAGCAACTGAGAATCAAGTCCTTACAATTCTCGAACAATCAGATCTCTATCCAGGAATAAGCGCTGAGCCGGTTTCAATTCGCTATTACCCCAGTTATGTCGGTGAACGAGCAACCCATGTATTGGGTTACATCGGACCAATAACTGAAGCAGATCTCAATAATGAAGAAGGGAAGCGGTACTACCGAAATGAGTTTATTGGTAAGGCAGGAGTTGAGATTGTTTACGATAAATACCTCCGGGGAGTTGCTGGTGTTAAGACAGTTATTGTTGATCGCAAAGAGGCGGTAACGCAGGAATCGAGAAATATTCCATCTGTTCCTGGAAATCATGTTGTCTTGAATCTCAACGCTGCGCTCCAATCCGCAGTCGAATTAGAGTTGAAGAATTCAATCGCACGTGCACGAGGATTGGGTTATCGCGGTGACTCGGGAGCCGCAATCGTCATGGATGTTAAAAACGGACATGTTTTAGCGATGGCTTCGTATCCAGACTATGACTTAAATATTTGGGAGAACGGCATCACCGTTAAACAATCAAAAGAACTGTATGACGAAAGAACGGGAGTTCCTGCGCTATCTCGCGCAATACAAGGTACGTTCGCTCCTGCTTCAACATTCAAAGTTGTATCGCTCTCAGCTTCAATCGATGCCGGATACGACCTCAAAGGCACCTATGCTTGCCCGGCTGAAGTTCAAATTGGTAATCGAACATTTAAGAACTACGACAGCAAGGCTGCCGGTCGGATAAATCTGACCACAGCAATGGCGATTTCCTGTGACTCAATTTGGTACCAAATCGCATATGACGAGTGGGTGAGAGATGGTGGTCTAAAGCCCCAAGCCAACCCCAATGATTACTTCTTTAAAACTGCGGCGGGATTTGGCGTCGGCAAAAGAACTGGAATCGATCTTCCCTCGGAATTGAGCGGCAGACTTCCCAATAGAGAGTGGAAGAAGAATTGGTACGAGAAGAACAAGGATTTTTACTGTAACTATGAGAAGCGGGCGAAGAAATCTCAGCTCACTGCGTACCTCATTGAACTTGCCCGTGAAAACTGTATCGATGGCGACAAAGTACGTGCCGGAGATATGGTCAACTTTTCAATCGGCCAAGGAGATACATTGATGACACCATTGCAAATGGCCGTCATGTATAGCGCAATTGCAAATGGTGGAACATTAGTGGTCCCACAAATCGCGCGTGCGATAGTTAAACCTTCAGGCCAAGTAGTTAAAGACTTTGAGCCACAGACCAGCGGAACGCTTCCTATCGATAAGAAGACTTTGAAGTTTCTACAAAATGCACTTCGCGCAGTAGTCACCTCAGGTACTGCTCGCGGCTCCTTTGCGGGACTTGGAGTCGAAGTGAGTGGTAAGACAGGAACTGGCCAAGTATTCGGAAGAAATTCAAATGGATCTGCAAAAGACGACACTTCTTGGTTCGCTTCCTTTGCTCCAAGTAAGAACCCCCAATACGCAGTCGTAATGATGGTAAGTCAGGGTGGATTCGGTGCGAGCACGAGCGGAGTCGGCGTTAGAAAAATTTACGAACACATTTTTGGCACAAATGGCCAAACTGCAATATTTCCTAAAGGAGTCCCAACAACGATTCCGAAAATCGATGCCTCAAAAGGTGCGCAACAATGAGTTTAATAAATCGAGAACTTTTCAATCGTCAAGGTAAGGATCGACGAAGCTTCCTTGCTGGCTCTGATCGAATTATGAACACCGCAGTTTTTCTCTTGCTATTGATGGGCATCATTTTGGTCTACGCAGCCACTCGCGACTGGTTTGCTTCCAATCAACTCGATCCCGAGTATTACCTCAAGCGCCAAATTATCAATGTCATCATCGGAATTGCCCTGGCTTACGGGACTACCCTCATTGATTATCGACTATTGCGAGCATACACACCCGTTGTTTGGGGAGCTGGAGTGATTGGTTTAGTTATCGTGCTCATTCCCGGACTGGGTTCAACAGTCAATGGTGCGAGATCCTGGATTTCGTTTCCTGGTGGATTCCAGATTCAGCCCGCAGAATTAGCGAAGATTTCAATCATTGTGGGAATGGCGCTGATACTCGCAGAGCGAATTGCGGGAGAAAACGAACCGACCGATCGACAAGTTCTTCAATCACTTGGAGTTGCGGCAGTACCAGTCGCTCTCATTGTTGCACAACCAGATTTAGGAACCGTACTCATAATTTCTGCGTGCGTGATAACGATGATTGCAGTTTCTGGAGCACGCTTACGTTGGGTTATCGGTTTGTTGGTCACAGGAATAACTGGCGCATATCTTGCAGTCGCAAGCGGCGAAGTGAGTCAATACCAACTCAATCGCCTTCGTTCGTTTGTTGATCCCAGCGCGGATCCACAAGCAAGCGGTTATCAGTTACGACAGGCACGAATCACAATTGGCTCTGGAGGATTTTTTGGAAAAGGTTTGTTTGATGGTCCACAAACAAATGGCAGATTTGTTCCTGAACAACATACCGACTTCATATTTACCGTCGCAGGCGAAGAAATTGGCTTTCTCGGCGCCGGATTAATTCTGTTGCTATATATCGTTATTCTCATGAGGGCTTTCTCAATCGCTCGTCGCACAAATGACCTTTTTGGCAGAATGGTTTGTGTAGGAGTTATCGCCTGGTTCTCGTTTCAGATATTCGAAAATATTGGGATGACAATGGGATTAATGCCGATGACGGGTGTGCCATTACCTTTCCTCTCTTACGGTGGTTCAAGCATGTTCGCAAACATGATTGGTATCGGACTTCTGCAAAACGTTTACCAACGCACCCGCTAATTTCACGCTCAAATTAGGCGAGCGGACCTGATATCTGACATACTTCGCTCGTTCCAATCGCCTCATGTTCTTGAGGTCGCCCAGACCGCTCTTTAGGTGCGGTCGGCTGATCCAGATAGAGGCGCCACCAGAGATTTTTACAACGTAAGCTCGAAAGAGCTTCATACAAGAGGATTTGATCGTATGGCTGATGAGCCAAAAAAAGTGCGTAAGCGCGCTGTCAAGAAAAATGCAACCAAGAGTTCTGTTGCTCCCGAAAAGGAAACTCCCACAAAGGAAAAGAAGAGTAAGAGCGCCGGCGTAATTCCAGCGCCAATCTTCCAAGCTGCCCCCGTAGTCGCAGCGCCTGCGAAAAGTCGCTCCACTCAAAAGTCTGCAGAGAAACCAGTCTCAAAGGGCGGTGACTCATCTGGAGATGCAACCGATCTCGCCACAGACAATGAGAACCGACGTCGCCGTCGTCGTCGCGGTGGTAGAGGTCGCCGCAGGTCGGAAAAAGATGACACCACAGAAGTAACTCAGTCTCCAATCATTAATGAGGATTCACCAACATCGGCTGGCTTCAAGAAGCGTCGCCGTCGTCGTCGCTCAGGTTCAGAGGGAGTAACTCCTGGCGAAACTGTTGAAGAAGATGGAGTGGTCACGGTTGTAAAAGTCCGCGAGGCAAGACCGGCTCAAGAACGCCCACAGCGCGAACGTAAGAATTTTGATCGAAATGATCGCGGAAATCGTAATGATCGTAAGTTCCGCGACCGCGACCGTGATCGAGGACGAGAGAGACATCGTTATAGCGATTATCGAGAGAACCGTCGTCGTGGAACCATTCTGACGGATGCAGAATTTCTTGCTCGTCGTGAATCAGTCGATCGTGAAATGTTGGTACGCCAACAAGGCGATCGCACGCAAATTGCGATTTTAGAAGACAATGTTCTCGTTGAGCATTACGTTAACCGTAATAGCAATATTTCTTACGTCGGAAACGTCTATCTAGGAAAAGTTCAGAACGTTCTACCTTCCATGGAAGCAGCGTTCGTTGATATCGGTAAAGGGCGAAATGCAGTTCTTTATGCCGGTGAAGTGAATTGGGATGAAGCCGGACTTACAGATAATCAAGAGCGGAAGATCGAACGAGTTCTTAAGACCGGACAATCAGTCTTAGTTCAAGTCACAAAAGACCCTATTGGTCAAAAAGGCGCACGTCTAACCAGCCAAATATCTCTACCTGGACGTTACTTGGTTTATGTACCTGGTGGTGGAATGAGTGGAATTTCTCGCCGACTTCCCGACACCGAACGAGCGCGCTTGAAAGAGATTCTTAAAGGCTTAATTACCGATGAAGAAGGCGTAATTGTCAGAACTGCTGCTGAAGGCGCATCTGATGACGAGCTAACTCGTGATGTTGTAAGGCTTAAGGCGCAATGGGACGATATCAAGAAGAAATCAGAAGGAACCAGCGTTAACGCACCAGCGCTACTTTATGGCGAGCCGGATCTAACTGTTCGAGTTATTCGCGATATCTTCAATGAAGATTTTCGCAAGCTAACCGTCCAAGGAGATGGCGCCTGGGAAGATATCAACAACTATCTTGGTCATATCGCTCCAGAACTCATTTCAAAGATTGAAAAATGGACAAGTACTAAAGATCTATTTACGGAAAATCGTGTAGATGAACAATTAGCAAAGGCGCTGGATCGAAAGGTTTATCTTCCTTCAGGGGGATCTCTTGTTATTGACCGTACTGAAGCGATGGTTGTGATTGACGTCAATACCGGTAAGTTCATCGGTAAAGGTGGAAACCTTGAAGAGACTGTCACAAAGAACAACCTAGAAGCCGCTGAGGAAATTGCACGTCAACTTCGTTTACGAGATCTTGGCGGAATTATCGTTATTGACTTTATCGACATGATTCTCGAATCAAATCGTGAACAAGTTTTGCGTCGACTTGTTGAATGCCTCGGAAGAGATCGCACGAAACATCAAGTTGCTGAAGTTACCTCGCTCGGCCTTGTGCAAATGACTCGAAAGCGCGTTGGCCAAGGTTTGATCGAAGCGTTCTCAACAACGTGCGAAAGTTGTGGTGGTCGGGGAATCCATGTTCATATGGAACCGGTTAACAAGAAGAGTTTGGATCGTGAAGTTGCTCCAAAGCATGATGTTGAGGAAAGCAACGCTGATTCAGAATCTGAGGCATCGCAATCGGATACGGAAGAGGCTCCAAACCAGCCCTCCGATCAAGGTGAAAAACCTCGTTTTGGACGGAAGCGCCGTAGAGCGGCTAGCTCTGGGGTCGTGACCGCCTAACTCAGTTTGACCCTGGTGCGGCTCAATCCGTAACCTAGTCCCCTGCTTCGCAAGACTCGGATCGCAAGACCCGGCTTCGAGCTACATCAAGAATCGGAAGGACAATCGTGTACGCAATCGTGAAGGCTGGCGGCCGCCAGG
>CAZZMU010000008.1:8241-18339 GCA_964655345.1 uncultured Clavibacter sp. | reverse complement strand
GGGCAAGTATCAAGATGGCATACACGCATCATGACGCAACCCGATACAACTAGTGGAGCAGTTGCAAAACCAAATTCTTCGGCGCCAAGGAGCGCAGCGATGATGACATCTCGACCGGTCTTCATCTGACCATCAGTTTGGACGACGATGCGATCGCGTAATCCATTGAGAATAAGAGTCTGTTGTGTTTCTGCTAATCCCAATTCCCACGGTGCGCCAGCATGTTTTAACGATGTAAGCGGAGAAGCACCGGTTCCACCATCGTGACCCGAGATGAGAACCACATCAGCGTGGGCTTTACTCACGCCTGCAGCAACAGTTCCGACTCCCACTTCCGCCACAAGCTTCACGTGAATGCGCGCATCTTTATTCGAGTTTTTCAAATCATGAATTAATTGAGCTAAGTCTTCAATCGAATAAATATCGTGATGTGGTGGCGGAGAAATCAAACCAACGCCTGGAGTGGAATGACGTACTTTCGCAATCCATGGATAGACCTTGTTTCCCGGAAGTTGTCCACCCTCTCCTGGCTTTGCACCTTGCGCCATCTTGATCTGAATATCATCAGAATTAACAAGATATTCGCTGGTCACACCAAATCGTCCAGAAGCAACTTGTTTGATTGCGGACCGCTTTGAATCACCGTTCGGTAGAGGAGTAAATCGTTCGGGATCTTCTCCGCCTTCGCCAGTATTTGATTTCGCGCCAATACGATTCATGGCAATAGCGAGAGTTTCGTGAGCTTCTTGCGAGATGGAACCGTATGACATTGCACCAGTCGAGAAGCGTTTAACGATTGATGAAACTGGTTCAACTTCTTCAATCGGAATAGCTCTTCGCACTCCCTCTTTGAAAGTGAAGAGACCACGTAAAGTCATCAAAGCGCGCGATTGGTTATCGATCTTGGATGTATAACGCTTAAAGATGTCGTAACGCTTTGAGCGTGTCGAATGCTGAAGAGCAAATACGGTTTCTGGATCAAAGAGATGCGGTTCTCCGTCGCGTCGCCATTGATATTCCCCACCAATTGGCAATCTCTTCGTTCCGGGCACCTCGCCGCCTGGTGGATACGCAATATGGTGACGTGCGATTGTTTCTTCAGCAATGACGTCAAGGCCCACCCCACCGAGTCGCGAAGTCGTTCCAACAAAATATTCATCGATGAGATCTTGAGAGAGACCAATTGCTTCGAAGACTTGAGCACCCGTGTAAGACGCGATAGTTGAAATACCCATCTTCGACATCACTTTAAGAACGCCTTTGCCAAGTGACTTGATGAGATTCTTGACTGCTTTTTCTGGAGTGATCCCAGTGATGACGCCTTGCAGTACGAGATCCTCAGCAGTTTCCATAGCGAGATAAGGATTTACTGCGGCAGCGCCGTATCCAATGAGCAGAGCAACATGATGAACTTCGCGGACTTCACCCGTCTCAATCACAAGACCAACTTTGGTGCGGGTTTTTTCACGAATCAGGTGATGGTGTACAGCGGACGTGAGAAGCAGAGATGGAATAGGTGCATTTTCTGCATCACCATCGCGATCTGAGAGCACGATGATGCGTGCGCCATCAGCAATTGCGCGTGAAACTTCTTGGCGAATCTCTTCAATTCTTAATTTAAGGCCCTCCCCGCCATCAGCAATGGGAAAGAGGCCTTTTACAACGTGTGATGAAAGTCCAGGATGATTGTTATCGGCATTGACATGAATGATTTTTGCGAGTTCGTCATTATCAATGACGGGAAATGCTAAAGAAATCTGGCGGCATGATGCAGGTCCAGGGTCAAGCAGATTATGTTCTGGCCCGATAGAACCACCTAAGGATGTAACCAATTCCTCACGAATAGCATCGAGAGGAGGATTGGTTACTTGCGCAAAAAGTTGGGAGAAGTAATCAAAGAGTAGGCGTGGTTTTGCCGAGAGCGCTGCAATGGGCGTATCGGTACCCATAGATCCGATCGGTTCTGCTCCGGTCTTGGCCATTGGAGTAATAAGGATGCGCAACTCTTCTTCGGTGTAACCAAACGCGCGTTGACGACGTAGAACTGAGGAGTGTGGATAAATGATGTGTTCCCGAGAAGGAAGTTCAGAGAGTCTGACAATTCCCGCGTGTAACCACTCGCCGTACGGTGCGTTGTCAGCAAGAGAAGTTTTAATTTCCTCATCTTCGATGAGTCGTCCCGCATCAATATCGACAAGGAACATTCGTCCAGGTTGCAGACGTCCTTTGCGAGCAATTCGCTCTTGTGGGATATCGAGAACTCCAACTTCACTTGCTAACACAACTAAACCATCGTTCGTAACCCAGAAACGAGATGGACGTAATCCATTGCGATCAAGTACTGCACCAATCTGCTTTCCGTCGGTAAATGTCACACATGCAGGTCCATCCCATGGCTCCATCAAAGAGGCATGGAATCGATAGAAGTCACGGAGTTTCGGTGGCATCGTTTCGTGGTTTTCCCACGCTTCAGGAATCATCATCAATATGGAATGAGGTAAAGAACGACCACCGAGATAGAGGAGCTCCAGGACTTCATCGAAGGATGCAGAGTCCGAGCCGGCAGGATCAACAATCGGAAATAGTCGCTTGAGATCACCAGGGATGAGATCACTTTCAAGGAGCGCCTCACGTGCTGCCATCCAATTCCGGTTTCCACGAACGGTATTTATCTCACCGTTGTGCGCAATAAATCGATAAGGGTGTGCAAGAGGCCATGATGGGAATGTATTCGTTGAAAATCGTGAATGTACGAGAGCTAGCGGCGAAACAAATCTCTCATCAGATAAATCAGGAAAGAACTCTTCAAGTTGTCCGGTTGTCAACATTCCTTTATAGACAATGGTTCTCGACGATAACGATGGAAAATAAACCGAGAGTTCATGCTCAACTCGCTTACGGAAACAGAAAGCGCGACGATCGAGATCAAGATCAGAAACACCATCGAGTGATGAGATGAAAATCTGCTCAAAATGCGGCATTACTGAAAGTGCAGTGGCTCCCAATGATGAAGTGTTAATTGGAAGTTCGCGCCAACCAAGGATGGTGACATTTTCTTCTTGTGCAATCGCTTCGATTCGAGCTTTTCCACTAAAAGATTCTGGTAGAAAGACTAATCCTGCGGCGTAGCTTCCAATCTGAGGAAGTTTGAAATCAACAACAGCGCGGAAAAAAGTGTCTGGTATTCGCACAAGAATTCCAGCACCATCTCCGCTATTTACTTCAGCGCCAGAAGCTCCGCGGTGCTCAAGATTGCGTAATGCCGTTAATCCTTGTTGAACTATTTCGTGTGTTGCAACTTTGTTGAGAGTGGCGACCATCGCGACGCCGCATGCGTCATGCTCATTCGCTGGGTTGTACAACCCTTGAGCCTGCGGGACCGCTGAAAAAAGGGTCACGAATCGCCTCCAACATTGAAAAAATTTTTACGGATGTGGGACGGCAATGGCCCGAAGAAGAGAGAAATCTACCAATAAGGGTGAGTTTTGGAGAACTAAATGCCCGAGATATGCGCGACTTGACCAACAAGCGCGGTGATTGCCATTCCCAGTGCGCCTCCTAAGACTATTCGTGCGGTTGTGCGCGCAACGCTTGAGCCAGCAGTTTTGGCCGAAATAACGCCTGCGATCAATAATCCAAGGAAGGTGATGCCGATGATTGATGCTGCTTTTCCGCCCAAACTTGGCGCTAGCGCTCCAAGGAGAGGAATAACTCCACCAGCAGTGAAGCTAACAGCCGACGCGACTGCAGCCTGCATGGGCCGCGCCTTTGTCGCTTCATGTTGGCCGAGCTCATCACGCAAGTGCGCACCGAGCGGGTCGTGAGCATGAAGTTCTTGTGCCACTTTCTCTGCGGTTGCGCGAGATATTCCTCGCTCTTGATAAATCTGGGTCAACTCTTCTAATTCACCTTCTGGATCGAGTGCAAGATGTTCCATCTCCAAAATACGATCGGATTCCTCGATATCGTTTTGCGAACGTACCGAAACGTATTCACCGACCGCCATTGACATCGCACCAGCAGCAATTCCAGCTAAACCCGCCGTTACTACAAAATCATTTTTCTGTGCTGAAACAACACCAATCATCAACGACGCGGTTGAAACCAATCCATCATTAACTCCGAGGACTGCCGCCCGAAGCCAGCCTGCGCGATGTGCGCGATGGTTCTCGTTGCGTTTGTGAATTTCAGCTAATCCCATATCCCTAGTCTATGGCAGAGCCACGCCTCACGTTGATATGTCGCAGGTAAGTAAGTGATGCGGTGAAGAGAACTACGCTGGTCCAGACATTGAGCCGAAGGCCCAACACCAAATTTGCATCATCAATTCTGAGGGTTTCTATGAATCCGCGCCCTAATGAGTACATCGCAACATAGAGCGCAAAAATGGATCCAGGATGAAGGGTAAATCTCTTTGCAAACTTCACCAATATGATGGCGGCAAAAGCGCACCATAGCGACTCGTAGAGAAATACTGGATGAAAAGTTTCGACGTTTGTGTACCCTGTTGGGCGATATTGAATTGGAATCTCTAGCCCCCATGGCGCATTCAGTGGTCCACCAAAGAGTTCTTTATTAAACCAATTACCCCATCGACCGATGGCTTGTGCGATCAACAATCCGGGCGCCAAAGCATCTGCAAGAACTGCGAATGAAGAAGAACGTTGAGCGTGTCTGCGATACACGATGAGCGCCCCAAGAAATCCCAGAGATATTGCGCCCCATATTCCCAAGCCACCCTGCCAAATATAAAAGGCCGCTTTCCAATCTTTTCCGACTCCAAAATAGAGTTCAGGTGAGGTAATAACGTGATAAATCCGACCGCCAATAATTCCTGCGGGAACGGCAAGAATTGCAACATCACCTACGACTCCGGGCGCACCACCCGCTGCGACGAAGCGTCGATTGCCTATGTATATAGCAGCGACAACTCCAAGAATGATGCACAGCGCATAAAAATGAATCGTTAACGGTCCAATCTCAATAAGAGATTGCTGAGGAGAAGGAATCGATGCGCGAATCATTGCTTCGCTGCTTCAACCGCCGCCTTAAATTCGTCGAGCACGAACTGAGATCCAGAGCGATTCCACAACGTACCATTGATGAATACGGTTGGAGTTCCTTCGACTTTGTTCTTTGCCATCGAGGCATAAATCTTTGCGACTATGTCTGCATTCTTATTGTCGTTGATGCAGCTATCAAAAGTGGGACTATTTATCCCTAAACGCTTTCCTATCTCAATCAGATTCTTGTTGGAGAAGACTCCACTGTTCTCAGTACCTTGAACTTGATAAATGGCACGGTGGTATTCAATAAAACGACCTTCGTCAACAGCACAATACGCTGCATTAGCTGCTCGTTTGGATTCTTCACCAATGAAAGAAGTCATGTGATAGACCACATTCGCTTCCTTGTTTCTGACTAGGTCTTCGATGTAAGAACTCATTGCTGTTTCAAAATCTTTGCAGAATGGGCATTGAAAATCTTCCCAGATGTCAATCTTTGGTTTTACATCAGGATTGAAAACAATTCCATAATCATTATCAGGAACAACATCTGCCTTGAGTGGTGCGCCATTTTTCGAGGCATCGATCTTCTCAATTGCCTGAGGAACTGTGACTTCCGCGCTCGTACGTTTATCCAGCACTGTGAAGATGAGCCCGGATATAACGACCAATGCAACCATGCCAATCACGATATTGCGTGTGACGGTATCACCAGATTTTTGATTTCCGCGACTGTCGCGGGCACGAGGTTCTTTTGGCACGTTTACTCCTGACGATGAATTCAATTAATTGGTGGAAGTCTAAACCAGCCTCGGAAAATGAGGGTCTTATCGAAGGCGGACGCCTGCAGCTAATTGCTCAGCAAGTGTTCTGACTCTCAGGACTGCTTCATCGATCGTGGCAGATTCGAGGACCAACTTAATAAATGCTGAGCCAACAATGACTCCATCTGCGTAACCGGCAACTTCTGCCGCTTGTTGCGCGTTGGAGACTCCAAGACCAACTGCGATGGGAAGTTCAGTAACGCTTCGAATTCGCTTCACCAGTTCGGATGCAGATCCCGAAATAGATGTGCGAGCGCCAGTGACACCCATAAGACTTGCGGCATATACAAATCCAGAACAAGCGCTCGTAACTTTCGCTAGCCGATGATCCGCAGTGCTGGGAGCAACAACGTAGACCCGATCAATAGCGCTATCGCTAGTAGCCGAGATCCATTCATCTGACTCTTCAATAGTGAGATCTGGCGTGATAACACCAACTCCCTTTGAAGCAGATAATTTTTCGGCAAAATTTCGTACGCCATAACGCGAAATTGGATTCCAATATGACATAACCAGCGTTGGAACGGTTGTCGATGCAACCACGTCGAAGACATCCTCCGCGCTGGTTCGATTCTTTAAGGAGATTTCTGCTGCTTGTTGAATGACTGGTCCATCCATCACTGGATCGCTATAAGGGAAACCAACTTCCACAATATCGACTCCGCCATCAACCATTGCGGTGATGAGCTTCTTTGAACTCTCCTGGTCAGGAAAACCTGCGGGCATATAACCAATGAGAGCTGCTCTATTCTCCGCTTTCGCGCGCGCAAAGACTTCCGTGAGTTTCATGAATCTAATTCCTAGAGGGGAATTCCAAAATAGTGCGCAGCAGTCTGGACATCTTTATCGCCTCGTCCAGAGAGATTGATGAGAAGAATCGAATCTTTTCCTAATTCATTTCCAACCTGTAATGCACCGGCGAGAGCATGAGCGGTCTCAATTGCTGGAATGATTCCTTCCGTTTTTGAGAGAAGAGCAAAAGCATGCATCGCTTGTTCATCTGTGATTGCTCGATATTCGGCACGTCCGATGTCATGAAGAAATGCATGTTCTGGTCCAACTCCGGGATAGTCCAGTCCCGCCGAAATCGAGTGCGATTCAACAGTTTGTCCATTTTCATCTTGTAAAACGTATGAACGAGTTCCATGAAGAACGCCTGGAGTTCCGCCGCTAATTGTTGCTGCGTGGCGACCTGTTTCTATGCCATCGCCTCCAGCCTCCAATCCAATAAGTCGAACTGAAGTGTCATCAATGAAAGGATGAAAGATTCCGATGGCATTCGAACCGCCGCCAACACAAGCAAGAACTGCATCAGGAAGTCTGCCGGTCAGCTCTAAAACTTGTGCACGTGATTCGACTCCGATGATGCGATGGAAATCTCTGACCATCGTGGGGAAAGGGTGAGGTCCTGCTACTGTGCCTAATAAATAGTGAGTGGTTTCAACATTTGTCACCCAATCACGCATCGCTTCGTTGATGGCATCTTTCAGTGTGCGCGATCCTGTTGTGACAGGCACAACTGTGGCGCCTAATAGTTTCATTCTGGCGACATTGAGAGATTGACGTTTCGTATCCTCTTCGCCCATGTAGACGACACATTCCAAACCAAGTAAGGCCGCTGCGGTTGCTGAAGCTACGCCGTGTTGTCCGGCGCCTGTTTCTGCAATGATGCGCTTCTTTCCCATCTTCTTAGTCAATAAAGCTTGTCCCAAAACATTATTTATCTTGTGACTACCGGTGTGATTCAAGTCTTCGCGCTTCAGCAAGATCCGTGCTCCACCAGCATGTGCTCCAAATCGCGGAGCTTCGGTAATTATGGATGGGCGACCGGTATAGGTGCGATGTAAGTAGGTTAATTCTTTTTTGAATTCAGGATCATTCGAAGCCGATTGATGAGCCGCTTCGAGTTCTTCCAAAGCCGAGATGAGAGCTTCTGGAACAAAGCGACCACCATACGGACCGAAGTGACCGATGATCTGTGATTGCTCCATGATGAAAGTCTACTTTTACCTATCTATTTGCGACACTTAGAAATTCGGCGATGGTTTCTTCTGGATTGCCTGACTTTACGAGCGTCTCGCCTACCAGAATCGCATCCGCACCTGAATCTCGTGCGACTCGGACATCATCCACACTTGCGATACCAGATTCGGCGATCCGATAGATATCTTTTGGAATTTTAGGAAGCAAGCTCGAGAAATTCTTCACATCGATTTCGAGAGTCTTCAAATTTCTCGCGTTAACCCCAATAATCGCTGGATTGATAGCGAGAGCTCGCTCCAATTCAGAAGCTTCGTGCACTTCGACAAGAACCTGCATTCCAAGTTCAACTCCCAGATCATGTAAGTCTTTAAGCGCATTGCCGTCGAGTGCGGCGACTATTAATAACATGAGATCGGCGCCAAACGCACGAGTCTCACGTACTAAATATTCGTTGACGATAAAATCTTTTCGGAGCATTGGAATTGAAATCTTTTTCCGTACTTCAGTGAAATCCTCCAGGGATCCACCAAAGCGTCGGTTCTCCGTCAAAACACTCACCACGGATGCGCCGCCTTTTTGGTAACTCAGCGCTAATGATGCTGGATCGTCGATTGCCGCCAATGCACCTTTGCTTGGAGAGGAGCGTTTAACTTCGGCAATTATTGAAAAATCGTTCTTTCGAAGCGAAGTAAGTGGCGTTCGAACTTCATCGATTTCGGCAATCCGCTCTGCCAATTCGCTACCAGATAATTGACGATGAGATTGATCTTCTAAAACGCCAGCAATGATGGAGTCGAGCACGCTCATGATTACGCTTCTATTGAGGAGATCGTGTTTGCGGCCGCAATTGCTCCTAAAACTGCGGCTGCTTTATTGAGACATTCTTCGTTCTCACTCGCTGGAATCGAATCGGCAACAATGCCTGCGCCAGCCTGGACGATAGCTTTTCCATCTTTGATGACTGCGGTTCGTATTGCGATACAGGTATCTAGATTTCCCGAGAAATCTACATAGCCAATTGCACCGCCATAAATTCCACGTCGACATGGTTCGAGATTTTCGATGATCTCCATCGCCCGGGGCTTTGGAGCACCAGAAAGAGTTCCCGCCGGAAATACGGAATACAGCGCATCAACAGGGCTTTTATCTCGGGATAATTCACCAACTACTGTGGAAACAATATGCATTACATGTGAATATCGCTCAACCTGCATAAATTCCACAACGTTCACACTTCCCGGTGCGCATACCCTTCCAAGATCGTTACGACCTAAGTCAACTAACATTAAATGTTCGGCTCTTTCCTTTGGATCGCTCAACAGTTCTTCGCCAACGCGGTGATCTTCTTCGGCATTTGTCGAACGTTTACGGGTACCTGCAATGGGATGAACCATTACTTCTCGTTCTGTGACTTTTACTAGCGCTTCAGGGCTTGAACCTACAACAGAGAGTCCATCAGAGAAGCGGAAGAGATACATATACGGGCTGGGGTTGTGTAGCCGTAACATCCGATAAACGTCAAGTGGATCTGCTGTGCAGTCCATTGTGAATCTCTGCGAGAGAACTACTTGAAAAGCTTCGCCGCTACGAATCTCTTCCTTTACGCTCTCTATCTTTTTCATAAAATCTGAATCGTTGATGTTGCGCACGAATTCAGGCGTAGGTCGATCTGTTAATTGTGCCACCGAACTCGGAACACTCGTTGCGAGTCGTTTCTTCATTTCGTTCAGACGTTTTACTGCAGATTCGTAAGCTAGATCTACTCTCTCATCCGAACCATCCCAATTGATTGCGTTTGCAATCAAAGTAACCGTACCTTGTAAGTGATCGTAAACAGCTAGATCAGTCGTGAGCATGAATGCAATTTCTGGTAGTTGCAATTCATCTTCAGCAATGTTCGGTAATTTCTCAAGACGGCGAACTGCGTCATAACTCATATAACCAACTAATCCACCAGTTAAAGGTGGGAGTTGATCAATTTTTGGAGAGCGGAGATGCACACTTGCGATGCGGAATGCTTCAAGTGGGTCGATGCCATGTGGCGCTCCTGCAGGCATGGTTCCCAACCATGTAGCTTGGCCATTTTTTTCGGTAAGAGTTGCTTCGCTTGAGACACCAATAAATGAGTATCGAGACCAGGCTCCCCCATGTTCCGCCGACTCTAAGAGAAAGGTACGTTCGCGATTCTCAGTGAGCTTGGAGTAAAGAGTAAGTGGCGTTTCGTTATCAGCAAGAAAGCTAGCCGCGACTGGAATCACGTTGAATTTCTTGGCATATTCACGGAA
>CAZZMU010000008.1:5643-8141 GCA_964655345.1 uncultured Clavibacter sp. | reverse complement strand
GCAGCCAAGAGCGCATCGGCGCCAGATTCGATGGCTCGGCCGAAATCATCAATATCGCCTGCGCCACCGCTTGCAATCACTGGAACGCTAGAAATCTCTCTTACCTTGCGCAGCAATTCCACGTCGTAGCCAGCCCGAGTTCCGTCCATGTCCATGGAATTGAGAAGGATTTCTCCCGCGCCGCGAATGATTGCTTCTTCAATCCATGCCAGCGCATCGATCCCAGTGGATGTGCGACCTCCATGTGTTGTGACTTCAAATCCGGAAGGAGTACGCCCGCGTTTTGCATCTATTGAAATAACTAATACTTGATTACCAAACCGCTGACTAATGTCATTCAATAATGAGGGATTCTTGATGGCCGCAGTATTCACCGACACTTTATCGGCGCCCGCGCGCAAGAGTTCATTCACATCATCAGCTGAAGAGATTCCCCCACCTACAGTCAGTGGGATAAACACTTGATCCGCAGTTCGACGGACTACATCAAGAGTCGTACCTCTTCCCTCAGAGCTCGCAGTGATATCCAAAAAAGTAAGCTCATCAGCCCCCTCTTCGAAATAAATTCGAGCCATCTCAACGGGGTCACCCGCATCAATGAGATTGAGAAAATTGATTCCTTTAACTACGCGACCAGCAGATACGTCGAGGCAGGGAATAATTCTGGTCGCTAACGTCATGACGACACCGCAAGCGCTTCCTGCAAAGTAAAAGATCCGGCATACAGTGCTTTTCCAACAATAGATCCTTCAACGCCAATTTCTGTGAGCTCGCGCAAAGCACGCAGATCATCAAGTGTTGATACTCCACCAGATGCGATTACCGGTCTATTCGTTGCGCTACATACTTCTTTTAACAGAGCAAGATTTGGACCTTGAAGAGTCCCGTCTTTATTAACATCAGTTACCACATAACGAGAACAACCATCTCGATCGAGCCTCTCGATAGTTTCAAAGAGGTCTCCACCTTCTTTAGTCCAGCCGCGAGCTGCCAAAGTATGCCCACGCACATCCAGTCCGACTGCGATTCTCTCGCCAAATCGTGAGACAACCGATGCAGTCCACTCCGGGTCTTCTAGGGCCGCAGTACCAAGATTGATACGTTCGCAGCCAGTATCAAGAGCCCGCTTGAGAGAATCTTCGTTGCGAATCCCGCCTGATAGCTCGACTTTGATATCTAACTTCTTGATTACATCAGCGAGGATTTCATGATTTGAGCCCGTACCAAAAGCTGCATCTAAATCAACGAGATGAATCCATTCTGCGCCAGCGCTCTGGAAATCTAGCGCCGCATCTAGAGGAGCTCCATAATTACTTTGATTGGCTAGTTGGCCTCTCACAAGTCTGACAGCTTGACCACCCTTAACATCCACGGCCGGCAAAAGAATCAATTTCTTCATAATGATGCTGCCCAATTCTTAATCAATCGCAAACCTGCAGCACCACTTTTTTCTGGATGGAATTGAACTGCGCTCACTGTTTCACTTTCGATTGCGGCGATGAATTCAACCCCATAACGCGCAGTTGTGACAGCAAAATTCGTGGTGGCAGTCAGTGAGGCATATGAGTGCACGAAATAGAAACGTTCCCGCTCAATTCCTCGGAAAAGAGTTGAGCTTTCTGGCGTCGTGACTGTATTCCAACCAATATGTGGAATGACAGGAGCTTCAAGTTTTACAACTTTTCCAGAACATATCCCTAATCCTTGAGGCTCGCGATCGTTATATATCTCATCGCTAGAGTCGAACAGAACCTGCATGCCAACGCAAATACCGAACGTCTTCTTCTTCGCATCGATGCGAGCGCGAATAATCTCGTCGCCATTGATTTTACGAAGCCCCTGCATGCACGCACCAAGTGATCCAACTCCTGGCACTACAAGACCGTCGGCAGCAAGTGCAGTATTGGGATCTGAAGTAATGATCACATCGTGATTTGTTTCTTCACACGCGCGTTGCGCCGAACGCAGATTGCCCGATCCGTAATCAAGGATCGCTATCAAAGCACGCCCTTTGTTGATGGAATTCCCGACGTGCGGGCATCAAGAGCAACTGCATCCTTGAAAGCTTGAGCGACAGCTTTGAATTGAGCTTCAAGTACGTGATGTGCGTTTCGCCCTTCAAGCACTCGAACATGCAGACCGATGCGCGCTTCAGCAACAATTGATTCCCAAATATGTCGGCCCAAAGTCGTATCAAAGGTGCCGATCAACTCGACAATTTCAGGTTGGCGATGAACGAGATAAGGACGCCCAGATAAATCAACAGCTGCTTGCACGAGAACTTCATCTAAGGGAACGAGAGAATTTCCAAATCGACGAATTCCCGACTTGTCTCCCAATGCTTCTCGAAGAGCCTGTCCAAATGCCAGAGATGTGTCTTCAACTGTGTGATGAGAATCTACATCGACATCACCTTCGGTCTTGACATGGAGATCGAATCCAGAGTGTTTGCCAAGTTGAGAAATCATGTGATCGAAAAAAGGAACTCCAGTGTCAAC
>CAZZMU010000008.1:2558-5543 GCA_964655345.1 uncultured Clavibacter sp. | reverse complement strand
GAAATCTTCACGACATCCGCGAGTAAGGATTTTTGGTTTGCAAGTGCCGCAGAAGCAGCGGCTTGAGTTAAATCACTCAAGTGGTACGGAAGTCGAATCAGTAGCATCGCATCAATGACAGATGTATGGGCAATCAAGTAACCCAAACGCGCGCCAGCGAATGCAAAAGCCTTGCTCATGGTTCGAGAAACGATGAGATTGGGGTGGCTTTGGATCAATGTCACTGCAGAAGGTAGGGATGAAAACTCAGCGTACGCCTCATCAACGATCAATAGCGCCTTGACCTCTCGCGCTGCCACCGCAATTTTCTCGAGAGAGTCCAGCGGCATACTCGTTCCCGTTGGGTTATTCGGAGTAGTAACAAATACCAGACCAGGTTTTCTTAGTAAAACCGCTTCAACTGCGGAATCAATATCAATCTCAAAGTTCTTATCTCTTGAAATTGAAATCCACTTCTTACCAACAGCGCGCGAAATAAGAGGGTGCATCGAGTAGGACGGTTCGAATCCAAGGGCATCTCCTTGAAACGCGAGAGCGATACTTTGGAGAATCTCGTTACTACCGTTTGCCGCCCAGATGTTCTCGACACCAAAAGATGTTCCTGATCTGTTGTTGATGAAATTTGCGAGTTCGGTACGAAGCTTTACTGCATCGCGATCTGGATAACGATTGAGGTTTGCAACTTTCTGGTTGATAGCTTCGATAATTGCTTTCTGTACTTCTGTGCTGAGCGCGTATGGATTCTCGTTTGTGTTAAGACGATTTGCAACGCTAATTTGAGGTGCTCCATACGGAGTGAGATCTTCAATATTGTCATTAATTCGCAGCCATGTTGGCCAGTTTGAAGACATTGTTATTTTCCCTCTTCAAAGCGTGCAGCAATAGCTTCGCCATGTGCCGGTAGATCTTCAGCCTGAGCGAAAGTAATAACACTCGCTGCAATTTCCCGAAACGCCCGCTCAGAATATGAAACAAAGTGGAGTCCACGAAGAAAGGTCTGGACTGATAATCCACTTGAATGGCAGGCACAGCCTCCAGTAGGTAACACGTGATTTGATCCTGCGAGGTAGTCACCTAATGAGACCGGCGCAAATCGTCCTAGGAATACTGCTCCCGCATTACGGATCTTTTCACTTGCACTTTGTGGATTAGCAACAAGCAACTCCAAGTGTTCTGCAGCATACGCGTTTGCGATGTCGAGAGATTGTTCGAGATTGTCCGTTAGAACAATGGCTGACTGGATGCCAGATAGAGCTTCAGTGATTCGCGCTGAATGTTTAGTCCGGACCGTCCGTTGTTGAACTCTGACTTGAACTTCTTCTGCAAGCTTGACTGAATCAGTGATGAGTATTGCGGCTGCGATTGTGTCGTGTTCTGCTTGACTTATGAGATCTGCGGCAACATCCTCTGGATTCGCAGTGGAATCCGCAACAACAGCAATTTCTGTTGGACCGGCTTCAGAATCAATTCCTATAGTTCCCCGTAGCGCTCTCTTTGCGGCGGCAACATAGATATTTCCCGGACCGGTGACAAGATCCACAGGTGCAAGAACTTCGTTTCCGTCATTTTTCACGCCATAAGCAAATGCAGCAATCGCTTGCGCTCCACCCATTGCATAAACCTCGTCCACTCCCAATAGTGCACAGGCAGCAAGAATTGTTGGATGTGGCCAACCATCGTTCTCTTTCTGCGCAGGAGATGCGACAGCAATACTTGGGACTCCAGCAATCTGGGCAGGAACAACATTCATTACTACTGAACTTGGATAGACCGCTCGCCCACCTGGTACATATAGACCAACACGATCGACAGGAACCCAACGTTCTTGCACTTCTCCACCATCAACCACTCGAGTTGTTGTTGCACCACGTTGTTGATCGCGATGAACAATTCGTACCCGGCGTACTGATTCTGTGATGATCTCTCTTAATTGTGGATCAAGAGTGGTGAGCGCCGATGACATCACAGCTTTGGGAACTCTCAGACTTTGAGGTGCGATGCCATCGAATCTTGAACTCAACTCTAAGAGCGTTGATTCGTCTCCATTTTTTACCGAATCGAGAATTGGTTTGATATCCGATAGTGCAGAATTGATATCTAGCGGAGCCCTGGGAAGAAGTTCCTGATAACCACGTTTAGAAAGCTGACGTCCGCGCAAGTCCACAACGCGCATGAGATTTGGACGATTCACTCGCCTATTCTAAATGAACCCTTTTCCACTACGTCGATGATTTTCTAGACCAAGCAATCAGGACCGAGGATTGACTTGAGATCTGCGCTCAAACTTGGCGATGCGGTTATCTTGAGACCATCATCAAGTCTCAAAATCGTGTTTTTTGAACCACCTTCAATCTTCAGATGTACTTCTCGAGTTCCAGGATGTGATCGGAGAATCTCCTTCATTCGATCCACGATTGGTGGTGTGCAACGTTCTGCTTCGAGCTTGATGATAAACGGACCAATCGGAGCTTGATTGATATCAGGAATAGAGAGGTCGATTGCAGTAACTTGTGGCGTCTCTTCTTTTTTGTCGATACGACCACGTATAACAACGATGCGATCCTCAATCAGATTCAAAGCATGTTGCTGATATGAATTGGAGAAGAAACGAACATCTATTCCACCAGCTAGATCTTCGATTGTCACAATCGCCCAGGGTTGCCCTTGTCGGCTAACTTTTCTTTGGACGCTCGTTATAAGACCTGCGATGGTGACAACTTGTTCATGAGTTACGCCGTCATCAAGAATTTGGTTAATTGAGATGTCTGCGGCGCTCCTTAAGACATGCTCGACTCCAAGCAATGGATGATCTGAGACATAGAGTCCGAGCATTTCGCGCTCGTAGGAGAGCAAGAGCGCTTTCTCCCATTCCGCCGAATCAATATCAAGAACTATGCCGGAAATTCCAGTCGATGACGAAACTCCCCCACCAAACAAATCAAATTGACCGATGGATTCAGCGCGCTTAGTTTCCATAATGGAGTC
>CAZZMU010000008.1:0-2458 GCA_964655345.1 uncultured Clavibacter sp. | reverse complement strand
AGCGCCGATTTATCTTTGTCATCACGAACGCTTGTAAGAAGTGCTGCCATATATTCGGTTGGAAAATTAGCCTTTAAATAGGCGGTCCAGAAAGAAACCACACCGTATCCAGCGCTATGGGCGCGGTTGAACGCGTAATCTGAGAACGGGATCAGGGTTTTCCAGAGTTCTTCGATTGCAACGCTAGAGAATCCATTTGCGCGCATTCCAGCTTCGAAATGAACGTACTCTTTATCAAGAATTTCTTTATTCTTTTTGCCCATCGCTTTTCGCAAGAGATCTGCGCGACCCAGAGAGAAACCCGCAAGTTTTTGAGCGATAGCCATTACTTGTTCTTGATAAACAATCAGACCATATGTGTCATCAAGTATCTCTTTCAAAGCTTCACTTAATTCAGGATGAATTGGCTCGATTCGTTTTCGTTTGTTCTTGCGATCTGCGTAATCGTTGTGTGCGTTAACTCCCATTGGACCAGGTCGATACAGAGCGATAACAGCGGAAATATCTTCGAAAGAATCCGGAGCCATGGAACGAAGCAAGGCTCGAATGGGAGCGCTATCGAGCTGGAATACGCCAAGTGTGTCGCCGCGTGAGAGCAATTCGAAAGTTTTCTTGTCGTGTAAGGGTAAATCTTCAAGCACGACTGATATGCCTTTATTATTTTTGATATTTGCGATGCAATCATCCAAAACAGAGAGGTTACGAAGACCAAGGAAGTCCATCTTGAGCAGACCTGTGGCTTCGCATGCGCCCATATCAAATTGGGTAATGATTGCTCCATCAGCTTCGCGGCGATGAATCGGAATGACATCAAGAAGTGGATCGCGACTAAGGATTACGCCCGCTGCATGAACTCCTGATTGGCGCTTGAGACCTTCGAGTCCACGTGCCATATCAACGATGGTTTTTGCATCAGGTTCACTCTCGTAGAGGTTACGAAATTCTTGCGCTTCTGCATATCTTTCATTTTCTTTGTCAAAGACTCCATTGAGCGTAATGTCTTTGCCCATAATTGAAGGTGGCAGCGACTTTGTTAATTTTTCACCTAGTGCATAGGGATACCCGAGAACTCGTGTTGAATCCTTAATTGCTTGTTTCGATTTGATGGTGCCGTACGTGATGATCTGGGCAACTCGATCATCACCATATTTATTGGTGGCGTACCTGATCATTTCGCCGCGACGACGCTCATCAAAGTCGAGATCGATATCAGGCATGGAGATACGTTCTGGATTCAAGAATCGTTCAAAAAGTAATCCATGTTTAATCGGGTCAAGTGCGGTAATTCCAAGGGCATAAGAAACGAGCGAACCGGCAGCAGATCCACGACCGGGCCCAACTCTTATACCTTCTCGTTTGGCTTGAGAAACTAAATCAGCAACGACGAGGAAATATCCAGCGAAGCCCATTTTCGTCATCACGCCAAGTTCATAATTAAGTCGCTCGCGATAGACGTCTGCGATCTCATTACCAAACCTGGTTTTCATCCCGCGCTCAGCTTCCTTGACCAACCAGGAATCTTCTGTTTCTCCGTCTGGGACTGGGAATTTTGGCAAGAGATTCTCATTTTCTCGCAAAGTCGTATTGCAACGTTCGGAAATCAATAAGGTGTTATCACATGCTTCTTCAATATCCTTAAAGATTCTTCTCATTGTCGTGGCATCTTTAAAGTAAAACTCATCATTATCGAACTTAAAGCGCTTTGGATCTGAGAGAGTCGAACCGCTATTAATGCACAATAAAGCTGCATGATGTTTCGCATCATCACGATAGGTATAGTGAAGGTCGTTTGTGGCTAGAAGTGGTAAGCCAAGTTCTTTAGCAAGTTTGAGTAGATCATCTTTGACCCGCTTTTCAATCTCGATCCCATGATCCATGATTTCAACAAAATAGTTTTCGGCACCGAAAATATCTCGATATGCGGCGGCGGCGGCACGAGCATCGTTGTAGGCGCCCATACGAATTCGAGTTTGAATCTCACCACCAGGGCATCCGGTCGTGGCAATAAGTCCTTGCGAGTATTGCGATAGAAGTTCTTGGTCAATTCGTGGTTTGTAATAAAAACCTTCGAGTGAGGCTAATGATGAAAGACGAAAGAGATTTGAGAGTCCGACATTGTTCTCAGCAAGAATTGTCATATGCGTGTAAGCGCCACCGGCAGAAACATCATCTTCTCCGCCTTCAGCCCATTTCACACGTTTCTTGTCGAATCTAGATTCTGGCGCGACATATGCTTCAATTCCAATAATCGGCTTTACGCCATTTTTTTTCATGGTTTTATAAAAGTCAAAAGCGCCAAACACATTTCCGTGATCTGTCATGGCGATTGCGCCGTCACCAGATTTTGCTACTTCTTGTGCGAGGCTCTCAATACGAGCTGCGCCATCGAGCATTGAGTACTCAGTATGGACGTGGAGATGAACGAAACCCTTGCTCACGGTCGGCGAGATTACTCCCC
>CAZZMU010000007.1:16266-18462 GCA_964655345.1 uncultured Clavibacter sp. | reverse complement strand
AGCGATACCGATTCAAGCGAAAGCTAGCAAGCGGGTACTGATAAGCGTTGGACTAGGGCAGAGCCTACCTTGATTTACGCGTGGGCTAGACCTCTGTGAATTCAAAGAGGGCTTGGCATGAGCGCAATTTCGGTAAAGAATGTGGCCCTACGGCAATAGATGGACTGGGGAAGGTCGCATCTATCCACGGATGCGGCTTCATCAACGGGAGCAGCTATGTCGTCACACAGCAAGAAATCAATCAATGGCCCACAACCATTGGAGCCGCACGGTATCGGCGTATCACACGGCCATATCGCAATTTACTCCGCACCTAAAGCGGTGTTGGCGCATGTTCAATGGTCTATCAACGAAGTTCTGGGTAAACCACATGAACTAACGTGGCAAATTCAACCGCTCACGGTTGGGACCTGGCGCGCACAATTGTCATGGAATGGATTACTGGGTACGGGAGCGAAATTAGCTAGCGCGCTTCGAGGCTGGCATTATTTAAAATTTGAAATCTACGAAGCAGCAATGAATGGCAGCGATGGATCGTTGTATATGTTCACAACCGAATTGGGATTATTTAGATCTAATGTTGGACCTCACGGCGACATCATGATTAATGAACATCAATTACAGAGAATTCTGGAGGCGAATATCAAAGAAAGTGATATTTGCGAAGAGGTTGAGAAACTTCTGGGTAAACCTTGGAACGAAGTTTTAGAACCTTTCCGACGAATTGAGACTGATGGTTATGATGAAGTGGCTGGTAGAATTTCGGTATGACCGAGAATGAAAAACAGAGATCAATTTCCCTAATACTCTCCGCAGCTGTAGTCGCAATTGCAATGGGATTAGGTCTCAATCAAGTGGGAAGTGGTTTTGCGTCGCGCTCAAGTGAAGGTATTTCGGTCACTGGATCGGCGCGAATTAATGTTTCTGCCGATAAAGCTGTGTGGACTCTCAATGCCGAACAAGTTGCGCCGACCATTTCGGATTCGGTGAGGAAAGTCGAAAATGCCACAGTTGCAGTCACTAAATATCTCACTGATGGGGGAGTCTCATCCGATTCAATTGAACTAGGCTCAATTTCGGCTTACCCTCAAGAAGAGTATGTGAATGGAAATAGCACAGGCCGGATATTGAATTACCGAGGATCGCGCACAATCACAGTTCGAAGCGATGATGTCGAACTCATAAAGAAACTTTCAAATGGAATTGGCTCGCTACTTCAAAGTGGCGTGAGCGTCACAAATTATGGTCCCCAGTTTTACGTCTCCAAACTCAGCGAACTTCGTCCTGAGCTGCTTAAGAAAGCAATGGAAGATGCCCAAGTTCGTGCCGAAGCAATCGTGGAAGCAACGGGCGGCAAAGTCGGAAACGTCATGAGCGTGCGATCTGGCCCATTCCAAGTCACTTCACCCGACTCGGTAGATACGTCATCTGGCGGTTACTACGACACATCGACAATTGATAAGACAATAACGTCTACTGTCACAGTAGCTTTCAAGGTTAACTAGCTTCGGTTTATCAGCCAAACCTGAACGCTCATCCCATCTACATCCACTACATCACTTGGTTTTTTTAGAGCTGGACTAAATTCACTAATGCGGGCAGTTGAATCAAAAACAGTTCTAAAAGAATTGCCCCAGTTTTTATTTGGAAGTGTAAATGGATGAGGTTGGCTGTCGCTATTCAAAATGATAAATAATCCCTGATTATGAGTGGCATCCACACTGAAGGCGAGATATCTCAGTGAATTGTCCTGCCAATTATGCGAACTCATTTCCAGACCATCGCTGCCAAACCACGCGAGGTCTTTTCGTTTCGTTCCTTGATCAATTTCGCCAGTGAAGAATTGCTCAGCTGCATCAACCATATATGTGGAACGAATTCGAGATAGGGCCGCGACAGTTTCGATGAGATCCTCATCATTTTCGTTATGCATCCACGAAGCCATCCATCCGCCGTCAAAATTGGCGGCTGAATCCAATGCATCTGTCGGGGATAGCGAGTACGCATTATTGCTTCCGGATTGAGAGCGCGAGGATTCATCTCCCATAGCGATCATGGGAACGCCCGATGAGAGCATGAGCGTTGCGAGAATCGATTTCTTCAAGCGTAAACGTTTGGATTTTATTTCTTCATCGTCAGTAGGACCTTCGACTCCAAGATTCCACGATCGATTGGCATCTGAGCCATCTCGATTCT
>CAZZMU010000007.1:10813-16166 GCA_964655345.1 uncultured Clavibacter sp. | reverse complement strand
AGCCCTCGAACATGGGCTTCATATATGAAAGTACGTTTCCACGGATTGTGCGGTCGGTGAATGATGCGAGGACTGTGGGATGTCACAACAGATAGCGGCACGAACCCGAGAGAATTGCGATCGTCCTGAATTGTTATGTCACCATTGCCGAGCGCATCCTCAGAGCGATGTCCAAATATCTCTGGAACATATGTGAGCTCACCATCCAATAGATGGGCGTATGGATCAGTAAGAACTTTCGCAGGATTAAATCTCCATCCTTGCTCTGGTTTCCATGGTCCATACACGCGATAGCCATATCGTTGTCCGGGGCGAATGCCTGCGAGATACCCGTGCCATATTGGTCCATCACGATGAGCTAAGGAAAAACGCGTTTCAATCCATTTCGCATCATGACTTCCAGAATTGTGCGGATCAAAGAGACAGAGTTCGACGGCGTCAGCTGCGGGAGCCCACAATGCGAAGTCCGTTCCACCTTCGGTGGGGTTGTTGCCCAAAATATGGGGATTAGCGGGCTTCACCTTGCTATCTAAGCAGAGAACGAGGGTCGAAATTGGATTGGAGCGACAGGTTACCGACCAGTAACATAGCGACTATGAAGATCGCAATCTGCGTCAAACAAGTTCCCGATTCATGGGCAGAGAAGAAAATGGTCGGTGGAGTACTCGACCGCGCTTCTGTTGATGCAGTGTTAAACGATCTCGATGAATATGCAATTGAAGAAGCTCTTCGCATTGTAGAACCATTAAATGAAGGAAAAGAAACGCCCGATCACACCATCACACTTATTTCGATGGGGCCAGAACGCGCGACAGAAGCGATTCGCAAAGGACTTTCTATGGGCGCTGATTCCGGAATTTTAGTTTCTGATGCTGCGCTGGCCGGATCTGATGCAATTGCAACCTCAAAAGTTTTAGCTGACGTGATTTCACAAGGCGGATTTGATCTTGTCTTCTGTGGGACTGAATCAACAGATGCTCGAATGAGCGTTATTCCTGCGATGTTGGCTGAACGACTTGGTTGGGCCCAACTCACTTTTGCTGGCGCAGTAAAGGTAGATACTTCCAATTCTTCAGTTGAAATTGCGCGCATGACTGAAAGTGGAGTTGAAACGATGTCCGCAAATTTCCCATGCGTCATCAGCGTTATCGAGAAGATAAATGAGCCACGGTATCCATCATTTAAAGGAATCATGGCGGCTAAAAAGAAAGTTATAGAAACAAAATCTCTTGCTGATTATGGAATTAACTCCTCTGAAGTTGGGTCCTCGGGAGCCTGGAGCGCAGTTGTCGATTCTCAAGCTCGTCCGCCGCGTGATAAGGGAATCAAAATTGAGGATTCTGGTGATGGTGGCAACAAGCTCGCTGAGTACCTAGCAGAAAAGCGATTGGTGTAACTATGGCCGATGTATTTTTACTCGTTGACCATGAGGGCGGAAAAGTAGCGAAAACGGCCTCCGAATTAGCGACTTTTGCAAAGAGAGCTGGAAGTCCAATCGCAATCATTCTCTCTGGAAATGCGGGATCGGATGCACTCTCAGCCCAACTTGCTGGGACTGAGATTGAAAAAATCATTGCCGTCGAAAGTGACGACTTTGCATCACACGGAATTCCTGCGATGGTTGATGCGCTTGCCCAATTAGCTGAAACTCGTAAGCCATCGGCTGTACTCGTCGCATCGAGTGCTCGCGGAAAAGAAATTGCTGGACGTCTTGCAGTTCGCCTCAATAGTGGAATCATCACCGATGCTATAGATGTAGCCGCGGATTTAGGAACAACTCAATCCGTCTTCGGCGGCTCGTTTACCGTGAGTTCGAAAATTTCACGAGGAATTCCAATCATCACAGTTCGCCCAAGCGCTGTTGAAGGCGCCACCACCAGCAATTCCCCAGCTGTAGAAAAAGTAAATCTTTCAATATCTGATAGGGCAAAGTTAGTGAAGATTTCCAGCGTTGAACCTGCTGTTAAAGGAGGACGTCCTGAATTAACGGAAGCCAAGATTGTAATTTCCGGAGGTCGGGGAACGAATGGAGATTTCACTCAAGTAGAAGCGATGGCTGATTTATTAGGAGCAGCTGTCGGAGCATCACGAGCCGCGACCGATGCTGGTTGGTATCCACACACCCACCAAGTAGGTCAAACCGGAAAAACGGTAAGCCCTCAGCTTTACGTTGCATGTGGCATTTCGGGAGCGATCCAACATCGCGCTGGGATGCAGACTTCAAAGACAATCGTTGCAATCAATAAAGATCCCGAAGCTCCAATATTTGACCTCGCAGATTTTGGCGTTGTAGGAGATCTGTTCGCAGTATTGCCACAAGCGCGCGAAGCTATTCAAGCCAAACGCAGCTAATCTGCGCATCAATCACGCCATTAGAATTGCGCCATGCCTCGCATATATCTTGATAACGCTGCTACCACGCCTATCTCTGAAGTAGCGCTTCAAGCATTTATCGAACAATCGCGTCAGATTGGAAACGCCTCAAGTCTTCATACATACGGTAGAACCGTAAGAAAAGATGTCGAAGAAGCTCGGGAAAAGATCGCCGGTCTCATTGGTTGCCACGCGAGTGAAATCATCTTTACGGGCTCAGGAACGGAATCGAATAATCTGGCGCTCAAGGGCGCTTTTTGGCATCGAAATAAAGATGGAATTGCTCGCAATGTAATCGTTATTTCTGCATTTGAGCATCATGCAGTACTCGATCCGGCTCAATGGCTCGAGGATTTTGAAGGTGCAGAAGTCGTAAAAGTTCCTGTCTCTCGAGATGGCTACATTGATTTTGCCGCCCTTGAAACAGTCATAAACGAGCGTCATGATGAAATTGCTTTGATCAGCATCATGCATGCGAATAATGAGATCGGAACCATTCAGCCGATTCAAAAAGTTACAGCGCTCGCAAGTAATTTTGATATTCCCGTACATTCCGACGCGGTTCAAAGCCTCGGAAAAATAGCTCTGTCTTTCAAAGAGTTGGGACTTTTTGCAATGACAATAAGCGCTCACAAAGTTGGGGGACCGATTGGAGTTGGCGCGCTTGTTCTGCGTAAAGGTGTTGATATCACTCCGATTCTCCATGGTGGTGGACAAGAACGAGATATTCGTAGTGGAACCTTGAATGCGGCTGGAATCGTCGCATTCGCCGCTGCGGTTCAATCTGCAATACGAGATGTAGAGGCTAATGCTGAAAAAGTTCGAGCTCTACGCGCCAAACTCATCATCGCCATACAAAATGAAATTAATGACGCAACCCTTAACGGAGTATTCGATGGCGCTACTCTTCCAGGAATCGCCAACATTTCATTTCCGCGGACTGAAAGTGATTCGCTATTGCTGCTCTTTGATGCTGAAGGGATCGCATGCTCTACAGGTTCGGCTTGTAGCGCAGGCGTTCAAGAAGCAAGTCATGTGCTCATGGCGATGGGTTTGAGCGACAAAGAAGCCCGCTCTTCGCTGCGTTTTTCCCTCGGTACCTCCAATACTGACACCGATATCGAATACCTTCAGACCTGCATCAAGCGCGTGATCGATAGAGCCCGCGCTGCATATCGCGAATAGGAACAGTCCATGAAACTGATTGCAGCTATGAGCGGAGGAGTTGACTCTGCAGTCGCTGCGGCGCGAGCGAAAGCTGCAGGCCATGATGTCATCGGCGTTCATCTGGCGTTATCAAAAAATCCGAAAAAATATCGTTCTGGAGCTCGCGGTTGTTGCACCATAGAAGATTCTCATGATGCTCGTCGCGCTGCCGATGTCATCGGCATTCCTTTCTATATCTGGGATATGTCGGATGAATTTCATGAAGGAGTCGTAGAAAATTTCCTCTCCGAATATGCCGCAGGCAATACCCCAAATCCCTGTTTGCGATGCAATGAGAAAATAAAGTTTGCCGCGGTTCTCGATCGCGCTCAGGCCATGGGTTTTGATGGAGTCGTCACCGGTCACTACGCGCAAACTCGTGAATCAGTTAATGGTCGAGAACTTTATCGTGCGATTGATCCCGGAAAAGATCAGTCTTATGTTCTAGCTGTCTTAAATCGAGAACAACTACAAGGCGCATTCTTTCCACTTGGTGACACCACAAAAGAGAATGTTCGTAAGGAAGCCCAAGAGCGTGGATTATCGGTTGCGCTTAAACCTGATAGCCATGACATTTGCTTTGTTCCATCGGGCGATAATGCTGGTTGGTTGCGCGAAAGACTGGGAAGTGAAGTTGGACCAATCATTGATGAAGATGGAAATAAATTAGGTGAACACAAAGGCGCATACACCTACACCATCGGCCAGCGTAAAGGCTTGGGACTCACAGTTCCGGCAAAAGGCGGAGAACCTCGTTACGTATTAAAGATCGAACCAGTCACGAACACGGTTGTGGTAGGTAATCGCGATGCGCTTGCGGTTTCGCATATCTATGGTGATAAGCCAATTTGGTGTGGACCAACCCCAGAAGCCACAGAAACAGCGCCCTACAGAGGTTTTGCTCAAGTTCGCGCACACGGAACTCCGCACGCGTGCAGCTACTATCGCAGCATAAAAGAGGGCATCGAAACGCTGATTGCTGATGTTGATGAACCAATATTTGGGTTAGCTCCCGGTCAAGCGATGGTCATCTACGACGGTGATCGTGTTGTTGGATCGGTAACAATTTCAGGAACGAAATAAAAATGACCAATTCTGAAGTGCGACGTGAGATGGCTGCGCTTGCGGAGGAAATTAGAGATCATCAATACCGATACTACGTTTTAGATAAACCTCAGATTTCCGATGCAGAATTTGATTCATTATGGAAGAAGCTTGTTGCGCTAGAAAACAAGTATCCAGAACTTCGTGATCCACATTCACCAACCTTGGATGTTGGTGGGGGTTTTGCAACTTACTTCGAACAATATGATCATAGAGAAAAGATGATGAGTCTTGATAACGCGTTTGGCGAAGACGAACTAGACGCCTGGTTTGAACGGGTTGCAAAAGATTCAATTAAGAACTCATGGTTGTGTGAAGTTAAGGTGGATGGACTAGCAATCAATTTGCTCTACGAAAACGGGAAGTTGACCCGAGCTTTAACCCGAGGAAATGGAACTACTGGTGAAGATGTTACCCTCAACATCAAGACTATAAGTAGCATCCCGCATCAATTAAAGGGGAAATTCCCCTCAATCGTTGAAGTCCGCGGCGAGGTCTTCTTTCCACTAAAGAAATTCAACGAACTCAATGAATCACTAGAAGAATCAGGAAAAAGTGTTTTTGCAAATCCACGAAATGCCGCAGCAGGATCTTTGCGACAGAAAGATCCTCGAGTAACTGCTTCACGACCCCTTGCCATGGTGGTGCATGGAATTGGTGCTGTTGAAGG
>CAZZMU010000007.1:0-10713 GCA_964655345.1 uncultured Clavibacter sp. | reverse complement strand
TAACTGCTTCACGACCCCTTGCCATGGTGGTGCATGGAATTGGTGCTGTTGAAGGTTTTGAGCGCCCGACCCAGAGCGACGCTTATGAAGCGATGGAAAGCTGGGGGTTGCCCATCAGCAAACGCTATAAAGTGGCGAAAAATCATGCAGAAGTAAAGGAATTCATCAATTATTATCTTGAACATCGCCACGATGTCGAGCATGAAATTGATGGCGTGGTTATTAAGGTAAATGAGCGCTCGGTACAAAGTTTGCTAGGAACAACCTCTCGCGCACCAAAATGGGCCATTGCATACAAATACCCTCCAGAAGAAGTAACGACGAAATTACTGGACATCAAGGTAAGCGTTGGAAGAACTGGTCGGGTGACTCCCTTTGGATTTATGGAACCAGTGCGAGTTGCTGGATCGACTGTCACAAATGCAACCCTTCATAACATCGAAGAAGTTCAACGTAAAGGAATCTTGATCGGTGACATAGTCGTTCTTAGAAAAGCGGGTGATGTCATCCCCGAAATTCTTGGTCCCGTTATCGAAAAACGTACCGGTAAGGAACGCGCTTTCACAATGCCTAAGCTCTGCCCGGAATGTGGGACAAAGCTACGTGCAATGTCTGAAGGAGATGTTGATATTCGTTGTCCCAACGCTCAAAGTTGTCCCGCTCAACTTCGCGAAAGAATTTATTACATCGGCTCTCGCGCGGCTCTCGATATTGATGTTCTTGGTTATGAAGCTACGAGCGCTTTACTTGCAGACAAATTGGTTGCTGACGAATCAGATCTCTTTCATTTAACTGAAAAAGACCTCATCAAGAGTGATTTCTTTCGAAAGAAAGATGGATCTCTTGGAGCAAATGCGGAAAAGCTCATACAAGCCCTTGAATTTGCAAAATCGCGACCACTGTGGAGAGTAATCGTTGCGCTATCGATTCGTCATGTGGGACCGACTGCGGCTCAAGCTTTAGCAAATCGTTTTGGATCCATTCCTGCAATTTCCCAAGCTTCATTTGAAGAACTATCGAAAGTTGATGGAGTGGGTGGAGTTATTGCTGAAAGTATTCATGAATGGTTTAGCGAAAAATGGCATCAAGCAATAATTTCGAAGTGGGAAAAAGCCGGTGTAGCAATGCACGGTGTAACACCATCCTCAAAGCCCCAGACCCTGGCCGGGCTCACACTTGTGGTCACGGGCTCCTTGGAGAATTTCACTCGTGATGGTGTCACTGAAGCAATAACTGAACGCGGAGGAAAAGCGGCGTCGTCAGTCTCCAAGAAAACTGATTACGTAGTCGTAGGTGACTCACCTGGATCGAAGGCTGCCAAGGCTGAAGAACTAGGAGTTCCAATCATCGATGAAGCGGCCTTCATTGCGCTTTTGGAGAATGGCCCCCGCTAAGAGTTAAGATGGAACCATGTTAAAAGCGCTCGTTATGAACTCCGCAATCTCACTCTTTAGTGAGAAGGGACGAGAGTTGCCTGCCCATCCAATCTTCTTTGGGATCTTTGCTTTTGGCGTACTTATGCTCTTGCTCTATTTTGTTTTGCGCCTTGATCGCGACTAAAAATTTCGCCATCGTTGGTGGCTCTTTTGATCCCATTCACAATGGTCACATTCATGTCGTTCGTGCGATTGTCGGAACTAAGAAATTCTCAAAAGTAATAGTTATCCCAGCCGGTGATCCCTGGCAAAAACGTACCGTTGCTTCCAAATCTGATCGACTCGCCATGACACGCCTCGCACTTGAGGGAACTAACTCTGAAATTGAGGACTACGAAGTAATTCGCGCGCAACCTTCGTATGCGATAGACACTGTTTCTTTCTTAAAGAATAAATATCCTGACGCTACTTTTACTTGGGTGATTGGAAGTGATGCGATAGGAAATCTAGAGACGTGGAAAGACATCGATCGCTTAGCTAAGGAAATTTCTTTCCTCGTTGTGACTCGTCCTGGTCATCCGATAGATCAGGCAAAGATTTACCCAGGCATCAATTGGAGTGCTATTGAAATTGCAGCTCTCGAGATATCTGCAACCGAGATTAGAAAAGCTATTGTGGAAGGCCGGGATATAAAGCAATTGGTTCCTGAAAAAGTTTTCGCATATATTGAGGAAAAAAGGTTATATGGCGCCTCGTAATTCGACGGTAAAACATCTACAAATTGCTGCTAACGCTGCGATTGAGAAGCTTGGGACTGACCTTGTAGCCATCGATTTAACTCAACAGATGTTGTTAAGTGAGGTCTTCTTACTCGTTAGCGGTCAGAACGAAAGACAGATTGATGCTATCGCGGACGAGATCGAACGCCAGTTAGTTTTAGTTGGCGAGAAGCCTTCGCGACGAGAAGGTTCAGAACATTGGATCTTGTTGGATTATGAAGATCTTGTGGTCCATGTTCAGACCGAAGAAATTCGTCGTTATTACATGCTTGACCGACTTTGGAATGATTGCCCAACAATTGCTTTAGAGGCAGTACGAGCTGCCGAGGAGTTCAAACGGGGGAAAGTGTGAGCGCGAACCAACGCATAGTCCTCTGGCGCCATGGACAAACCGATTGGAATATTGAAAATAGATTCCAGGGCCATTCAGATATTCCTTTAAATGATGTTGGTCTTCGCCAAGCAGAACGTGCAGCACCACTCTTGATGGCTCTGCAGCCAAGTCGAATTATTTCTAGCGATCTGATTCGCGCACAACAAACGGCAGCGGCGCTTGCGAAAATTTCAAAGTTGCCTGTCGAGATTGATGCTGGATTACGCGAGACTCATGGCGGAAATTGGGAAGGAAAGACAGGAGCTGAGAACCGCGCCGCAGATTACGATCGCTTCGTTAATTGGCTTGATGGAACAGATGAACCAGCCGGTCAAACTGGTGAACGCAGAAGTGCAATCGCAGAACGCGCAGTGAATTCAATAAATAGCGCGCTCCATGATGAAATCTCTACGCTGATTGTCGTTACACATGGCGGAACAGCGCGATGCATTCTTGGCAAGATGCTCGGGATGCCGATGACGCAATGGTCTGCAATTGGCGGACTTTCCAATGCATCCTGGTCGATATTGGAAAATGGTCATCACCGCAAAGGTTGGGTGTTAGTAGAACATAACGCTGGCTCACTTCCTGAGCCGATTTACGGAGAGGAAAGCGGCGCTTAGTTCGGGTAGGGTCTGCGGCGCATCACAAATCTTCGGGGCTATAGCGCAGCTGGTAGCGCACCTGCATGGCATGCAGGGGGTCAGGGGTTCAAGTCCCCTTAGCTCCACTCGATGACAGACCAACATGACAATCGACTTCCGCTCCAATTTATCCCGAGCGGATGGTCGGCGCGCGATCTTCCTCAACTTGATGGAAAACATTTTCTTATCACAGGTGCAACAAGTGGGATTGGAAGAGAAGCTGCCCGAGAATTAGTCAGAGCTGGTGCAAGAGTCACCATCACCGGCCGCAGTGAAGAAAAAGTAGAACGCACTAAGAAAGAATTAGCGAGTGCGCGCATCTCAACGTTGATTTTGGATCTTGCCGATCTCAATAGCGTTCGAAAAGCATCCCGTGAAGTCGATTCAGAGATTGATGTATTGATTTTGAATGCCGGAGTCATGGCAGTCCCATTTACAAAAACTGCTGATGACTTTGAATTACAGATGGGCACGAATCATCTAGGACACTTTGCATTTGCTGGGTTGCTGTCAGATCGAGTGAAGTCACGTATTGTCTCTATTGCTAGTCAAGCGCATCGCATGGGATCTTTTGGTGATGGCTCTGTGGAGGCGATTCGAGATATCTGTTTAGGACGAAATAGATATCAACCCTGGGGAGCGTACGGTGCAAGCAAATTAGCAAACCTCCTTTTCACCTTTGAATTACAAAGAATTGCGACTGCGCGTGGATATTCATTGAGCGCTTTTGCTGCTCATCCTGGATATTCCAACACCAATCTTCAGTCGGTGAGCCCACAAATGCGAGGCAAGATTGTTGAGGAGCGAGTTACCTCATTGATGAATTCAGTGATTGCGCAATCTGCTTCGCGAGGTGCGCTACCAACTCTTTGCGCCGCAACCTTTCCCAATCTTTATGGTGCGACATATATCGGACCAGATGGACTGATGGAGATGCGAGGATTTCCGAAAGCAACGAGAGCACGTTCGATTGCTTACGATCAAAGCTTGGCGCGCAATCTATGGAGCGTCAGCGAGGAATTAACCGGCGTTCGTTGGCGGTAACCTACGCACATGCATGAGGCGTACGACGTTCATCACGTCCAAGAGAAATGGCTTCCCATTTGGGATGAGATTGCGCCATTTCGCTCGGGAAGAGTCGATGATCCGCGACCAAAGAAATATGTCCTCGATATGTTCCCGTATCCATCGGGAGACCTACATATGGGTCACGCAGAGGCTTACGCACTCGGAGATGTAATCGCGCGATATTGGGTGCAAAAAGGATTTAATGTCATGCATCCGATTGGATGGGATGCGTTTGGTCTGCCTGCGGAAAACGCTGCGATTAAACGAAATGAAGATCCGAGTATTTGGACTTATGAAAATATCAATACCCAGCGAGCTTCTATGCGGCGCTATGCATGTTCTTTTGATTGGGATCGCGTCCTTTATACATGCGACCCCGAGTACTACAAATGGAATCAATGGATATTCAATCGTATGTATGAAAAAGGGCTCGCATATCGAAAAGATTCAGCAGTCAATTGGTGTCCTGATTGCCAAACGGTCCTTGCAAATGAACAAGTTGTTGCCGGCCTCTGCGAACGTTGCGACAACCCAGTAACAAAGAAAAAGTTGAACCAGTGGTATTTCAAGATCACTGACTATGCCGAACGTTTACTTGCCGATATGCAACAACTCGAAGGCAAATGGCCTGAAAAAGTCTTGACAATGCAGCGGAACTGGATCGGAAAGTCTGTTGGTGCTGAAGTTACATTCGATATCGAAGGTCGCGAAAAACCTGTGATCATTTACACCACCCGACCTGACACTTTGTATGGCGCAACTTTTATGGTGGTAGCAGTCGATAGTGACTTAGCTCGAGAGTTAGTTTCCGGAACTGCAGTCGAACCTGAGTTCAATAAATATTTTGACTCGGTAAAGGCAGCGAGTGATATCGATCGACTCGCCACGGATCGACCAAAGACTGGGGTGTTCTTGGGTCGGTATGCCATCAACCCAGTAAATGGAGAACGCATTCCCATCTGGGCAAGCGATTATGTTCTTGCTGATTACGGAACTGGCGCAATCATGGCGGTACCTGCTCATGATCAACGCGACTTTGACTTTGCTCGCGCTATGAAACTACCTGTGCGAGTAGTCGTCGCGACCGATGAGGAAGATCCTTCAGTTTCTGGCATTGCGACAACGGGAGATGGAAAACTTATTAATTCTGGCTCTCTTGATGGGCTCACAAGTGATGCGGCAATAAAGAAAATAACTTCTGAATTAGAAGCCAAGAAGCGTGGTAAAGCCTCGAGTAACTATCGACTCCGGGATTGGCTTATTTCACGCCAGCGTTATTGGGGCACGCCAATTCCAATTATTCATTGTGAGAAGTGTGGGGAAGTCGTAGTTCCCGATGATCAGCTTCCAGTAAAGCTTCCCGACTCCTCAACGTTGGATTTAAAACCTAAGGGAACGTCTCCTTTGGCAACAGCTCATGATTGGGTCAACGTTGCTTGTCCTAAATGTGGTGGCAAAGCTCTTCGTGATACCGACACTATGGATACTTTTGTTGATTCCTCGTGGTATTTCCTTCGGTACACCAGCGTCAATACCCACGATCGTCCTTTTATTAAAGAAGAGGTAGATACGTGGCTGCCCGTTGATCAATATGTCGGAGGAGTCACGCACGCAATTCTGCATCTTCTCTATTCACGATTCTTCACTAAAGCGCTATATGACATGGGATATCTAAAGTTCACCGAGCCTTTTACCCGATTGCTCAATCAAGGAATGGTGATCATGGACGGCTCAGCCATGAGCAAGAGTCGTGGAAACCTGGTTCGACTTTCCGACGAATTAGAAAAGCACGGAGTTGATGCCATCCGATTAACGATGGTCTTTGCCGGTCCGCCCGAAGATGATGTGGATTGGGCTGACGTTTCACCTGCAGGTTCTGCAAAGTTTCTTAATCGCGCATGGCGATTAGCAGGAGACGTAACAAGTCCTACTGGAATAGATTTCACAAAGGGAGATATAGCGCTCCGCAAGATTGCTCATAAAGCGCTGCACGATATTTCTTTTGCAGTGGAGTCATTCAGATTCAATGTGGCCGTCGCGCGCGTGATGGAGTTGGTAAATGCGACACGCAAAGCGATTGATACTGGATGTGGACCTGCAGATCCTGCAGTTCGCGAAGCAACCGAAATCGTCGCAATCTCACTCTCATTAATCGCTCCTTATACAGCGGAAGAAATGTGGGAGAAATTGGGCCACAAGCCTTCCGTCGCTCTTGCAGGTTGGCCCACAGTGGATCCAGCTCTACTTACCCAAGATTCCGTTACCGCTATTTTTCAAATCAATGGAAAAATCAAATCGCGAGTCGAGATCTCGCCAGATATTTCTGATGCTGAATTAGAGGCAATGGCCATGGCTGACGAAGCAGTGAAAGCAGATTTAGGGACTAAGACCCCGAATAAGGTCATTACGAAGGCGCCTAAGTTTGTAAATATCGTCCTTTAGAGAGTTTTGCACACCTCAAATCTTTGCACCCTTTTCTTTAAGTTATGAGAAATGTGGGATTTGAACGTTTCAATTCCGCAATGAATATCCGAGAGCTACAAGAAAATTTTCAAGAATATACTTTTCAGCAAAAACGAGCGCTGTTTGGAATTTCAATACTTGCGATAGCGTTCGCCATTTTCCTTTTCCTAACTACTCGAGGTAGCGCAGTTGCTCAGGAGTCTCCAAAGCCTTCAATCTCCATTTCCTCGATTCAATCCACGATATTTGTTCATGTCGCTGGAAAAGTTAAAAATCCAGATGTATACCCATTACTCAAGGGCGCTCGAGTAGCAGATGCAATCAAGGCTGCTGGAGGGGCGCTGAAAGGTGTTGATACGAGCGATATCAATCTGGCGCGAATTCTTGTTGATGGCGAACAAGTTTATGTCGGCTATGTTTCGAAAGTTTCCGCAACGAGCAAGGGATTAAAACAAAAATTTAATGGGATTGTGAACATCAACCGGGGAACGAAGGCTGAATTTGATTCTCTTCAAGGTATTGGGCCAGTGATTGCGGGACGTATCGTTGCTTATCGAAACCAGAATGGTTCATTCATGGCACTTGAGGATTTATTGAAAGTTTCTGGAATTGGACCGAAAACCCTTGAAAGGATTCGAGCACGTTTGACCCTGTAAGAAATAAGGCGCCTCGGGAGTATGTAGATCTAAGACTCCTGTTGTATTCATGCGGACTTTGGCTCGGAGCAATTATTTCCAGCTATGTCCGATGGAACATCGGAGTTCTCATTATCGGCGCCTTCCTGATTTCTATTCGTCGGAACCAAATTTTAAAGATCTGCGTGCTCTCGATAGCAGTTGGAGGAATGATCTTTGGAATTCACGTAGCAACTCTGCACCATAGTTTAATTAGCAAATACATCGGAAGAGATTCTGAAGTACTAATTAACGCGGTTGTGACAACTGAACCTAAGCAGCAACTAGAACGAGTGCGAGGTTCGCATCTGCAGCCAGGAAAAGTTTCATTTCTGGCAAGAACTATGACCCTTAAAATCGACGATAACAATTTTTACGTTCGAGTTCCAATACGAGTTCTATCCAGTAGAAAAACTAATGTGATTACGGGCGATAAGATTCTGGTCAAAGGCGTCCTGATCAAATCTTCTGAAAAAAGAGTCGCCGCGATGCTCATTTCATCTGAAAATATTGCTCTTTATTCACAAGCGCATGCGTACATGCGATTTCTGGCAACAGTACGAGCAAAGTATCGTGATGAACTTGCAAAATTTAATGACGAAGCTGGCGCGTTAATTCCCGGAATGATTATCGGCGACACGACTCTGCAAACTTCCGGATTCACAGATCAGATGAAGCGGGCCGGTCTTTCACATTTGACGGCAGTAAGTGGTGCCAATTTTGCAATTGTGAGTTCCTTAGTTTTCTTTCTCTTTCGCAGAGTCATCCCAAGGATTATTCCTCGCGTGATAGTTACCGCAGGATTTCTGACGTTATTTCTTCTTTTGGTTCGTCCCTCACCATCTGTGTTGCGAGCTGGAGTCATGGCCGCCGTCATTCTGGCAGCTCGCGCCAGCGGTAATTCTCAAAATTCAGTTGCAGCTCTAGCAACTGCAATTTCCACGCTGTTATTGGTTGATCCATTTCAAGCACTTGAGCCCGGCTTTATTCTCTCTGTTTTGGCAACAAGCGGACTACTTTTTATCGCGCCGCACTTATCTCGAAGATTTGCTCAACTCTTACCGGAGAGTGTGGCCGAAGTGGTTGCGGTCCCGTGCGCAGCCACAATCGCATGCACGCCGTATTTATTGGTGCTTTCTGGAGAGGTTTCCGCTTTAAGTATCGTCTTTAATATCTTAGTTGCACCGGTTGTAGCACCGATAACGATTCTAGGCTTCCTCGCACTATTACTGATGCCACTTGAAATCTTACATACATTGTTGATTTGGCCGGCTCATCTCTTCGCAACGTGGATAACAAGAGTTGCATCCTGGTCTGAGGCCTCACCGACCTTAGGAGTCAATCCAGTGGCACTTATTGTGAGCGCAACTGTTTCATATTTAATATTCCGTAAATTTGGTTTTCGTTCCCTATTGATAATTACTTTTCTTACTTTTGGATTAGCTCTCGTTCCTCGATCAACGTTTCCAGGAAGTAATTGGAGAATTGTCCAATGTGATATTGGCCAAGGGGACGCACTCATACTTAACCTCGGGGGAGGTGATGCAATTTTGTTCGACGCTGGACCTGACCCTCGCGCTCTAAGTAAATGTCTGAAGCGGGCTGGAATCACGCGACTTCCGCTAATAATCATTTCTCATGGGCATGCTGATCATTATTTTGGGGCACAGGGATTGAGTTCCCGTTTTAAAGTTGGCGAAATCTGGAGTAATGGAAACCCACAGGTTTCCACTGCGCTCGATAGAGAGATTCTCAATATTCGCCAAGGAATGAGCGCCACTATTGCGGGCGCCTCTATCGAGATTCTCTGGCCGAATCAGGAGAATAGAACCTTCCAATCTTTGGGAGGTGATGGTTCTCAAGAAAATAATCAGAGCATCGTGGCCCTAGTGAAATGGAATGGTGCACGAATTTTAATTACTGGTGATATAGAGCCCGAAGTTCAAGCGCGCTTATCGCAAGATTATGATTTATCTGACGTCGATATTTTGAAAGTTCCTCACCACGGTTCCCGCTTTCAGGATCAGGAGTTTTTAGTCGAGACATCGCCCGAGGTGGCTCTGGTCAGCGTAGGTGCTGGGAACAGCTATGGTCACCCCAACGCGGAACTCCTTAAAATGCTGCAATCTAACGGTGCGCGGGTCTTTCGAACTGACCACGATGGTCCGATATCAGTGGCGTGGAGATTTGATGACAGGGCAACGCGCTATATATTCACCACTCGAACGATGCGAAAGGAGTGGTGGCCAATCCAATGGCTTTAAGTCCCATTCTTTTGATTCATGGTGGTGAATCTGTTTTAGCAGACCGCGCTCTGGCTGAAGCGCTTGCGTTGCGCGCTGACTTCGAACGAACCATCCTTGACGGAAGTGGGCTTGAGCTCGGGCGGTATGGCGAAGCTGTTGCGCCGTCGCTCTTCGCAGATAAACGCGTTGTGGTAATCAAGGATCTTCAAGATGTTATCTCCGAAGTACAGGAAGAGATTGAATCTCTCTTTGATCAAATAGATCTGAATTTACATTTAATTTTTATTCACAAAGGTGGCGTAAAAGGTAAGGGACTTCTGGACAAAATCAAAAAACTGAAGCCTGAAATTATTTCCTGCGAACCGATGAAAAAGGCTTCGGATAAAGAAGAATTTGTTCGCCAAGAGTTCTCGCGACATGGACGAAAGATTTCTTCGGGCGCGGTTACCGCGCTGGTTGATGCCACGGGCAGTGATATGCGAGAACTCGCTGCTGCTTGTAGCCAAATTTCTTTTGATACAAATGCAGGTAAATCTGTCATCGATGAAGACGACATTGCCAAGTACTACCAAGGAAGAATTGAGGCGACCGGATTTGATGTCGCTGACGCAACACTTGCTGGAAACCCAACTGCGGCTTTGATTGCGCTGAGAAACGCACTTGATTCGGGGACTGACCCGATCATGATTGTTTCGGCATTAACGTCGTCGATTCGCACACTAGCGAAAGTTTCTGGCGCTCCTAGAAATGCAAATGCTTTCCAGCTTGCAGGCTCACTTGGGCTTGCTCCATGGCAGATTGATAAGGCCCGCAGGCAATTATCGAAATGGTCACCTGCGTTGATCGCTTTTTCGGTACAAGAACTCTCGAAAGCCGATGTCGCCATCAAGGGCGCTGAGGCCGATCCCTTGTACGCCTTGGAGCGAAGTGTGGTCTCAATCGCTACGAAAGTAGGGGGCAGATAGCTCGTCTGGCGGGCTTTTCTCAGTTTGAGCCCTCTCGCTTTCGGCTGATACCCTTCGGCGCTCGTTTACATAGTTCTCAAACCGGAAGGCACAACGTTCGTGGCAAATATCAAGTCTCAGATCAA